>CAYPEC010000059.1:0-7305 GCA_964409625.1 uncultured Bacteroidia bacterium
GAAATAAAAATATATCCAATTCCAATTGATGGGTTGTAAACGGTATCTACAAATGATTTTAGAGCCCCTTCATTTTGATCCGAAATGGTTTTGCAAAATGCAATGAAGAATAAATTCAATCCAATATTTACAGCAATGTTAATTGTCCTTACAAAAGCAAATTTCTTTGCCTTTCCCATTTCACGAAGCTTTGCATATGCAATGGAAGATAGCGCATCAATGCTAATGATTGCAGAAAACCAAATTACATATTCAGGATGATTGTTGAATTTTACCAAATCTGAAATCGGTGTTGCAAAGAAAGAACATACAATAAAAAATAAAGACGAAGTAGTAAAAACAGAGATTAATGCTGTTGAAAACACACTGTCTTTTTTATCTGGATGAGTTTGTGAAAAACGAAACAAAGCAGTTTCTAAACCATAAGTAAGAAATACCAGCAGAAAAGTTACATACCCATAAGCTAAAGTAACTACGCCATATTCAGAAGTAATAAAATTGTAGGTATAAAGTGGAGTTAAGAAATAATTGAGCAATCGCCCAACAATAGTTGGTAAGCCATAAACAGCTGTTTGCCCTGCTAATTTTTTAAGTGGGTTCAATGAATTTTGTTAAATCTCAACAAATATATCAACGGGAAATATAAGACGGAAGTATGTTAAAAGAAGTTAATAACAACCGATTTTTAGTTGCTTTTGAAATTTGGTTTTCTTTTTTCAAGAAATGCGCTTGTGCCTTCTTTGAAATCTTCAGTAGAAAAACATTTTCCAAACTCTTCCACTTCAGCTTTGAAACCATCCACTCCAGAAGTGTAGTAAGCATTAATGGTATTGATAACTCCTGTTATTGCTTTTGGAGATTTAGTATGTATTTTTTGTAGAAGCTCTGTGCACTTTGGTATTAATTGGTCTTGAGGCACAACATAATTTACCAATCCTAATTGCAATGCTTGCTCTGCCGAAATCATATCTGCAGTCATATGCAATTCCATTGATTTTGATTTGCCCAAATACTGTGTCAATCGCTGCGTTCCGCCATATCCAGCAATTAATCCCAAGTTTACTTCTGGTTGACCAAATTTTGCATTATCGCTTGAAATGCGTAAATGACAAGCCATTGATAGCTCACATCCTCCGCCCAATGCAAAGCCATTTACGGCTGCAATAACAGGTTTTGGGCAATCTTCAATTAACTTAAAAACGTTTTGCCCTGCCTGAGCCATTGCTTTTCCTTGTTCAACAGAAAGGCCAACAAACTCAGAAATATCTGCACCCGCAACAAAAGATTTTGCCCCTGAACCTGTGATAATAATTCCGTAAACAGAATCATCGGAAGTTGCTTGTTTTATGGCTTCTCCAATTTCCTGAACAGTTTTTTTATTTAATGCATTTAATTTATCGGGGCGATTGATAGTAATTGTTAAAATCCCATCGTTATTGGCAAGTAAAAGGTTTTCGAAAGTCATTTAGTTTTCGGCAAAAGGTTTAGTTAGCACTAAGTTCAATTGTTTTATTATTTCTTTGTATTCAATAGTTGAACAAAATCTAGAATACACCAACCCATTTCTATCTACATATATTGTTGTTGGAGAGCAATCGGATTGATAGCGATCATGAAGCGGATAAGCATTCTCAGCTATATTAACAGCGGTTATATTTTTCTCTTTTAAGAAGTCGCGCAGCTTACTTCCACCCTCAATAAAAAAAGTAATAAATACAACTGAATCAGGCGAAACTTCTTTAGCGGCTCTCTCTAATTCCGTCATTTGCCATTTACATCTTTTGCTATCGAGAGAAGCAAAATTGATAACGATTACTTTCCCAATCATTTCATAGCGTTTAAGCATTTTACCTGTTATATCCATGACAGAAAATGCTGGAGCATAAGCCCCAGGGAAAGGCAATTCCCCTGCGGCATCATTTGGTTGAGCCCAAAGTTTTGCGGATAGAAAAATCGTTGTTAGAAGTAAAAAAATATTTTTCATTTTTAAAAATTTCTATGTTGTTTAACCCAATCTGTTATGTAATTTACAACTTCTTTTGTGTCTGTTCCTGGAGGGAACAATTTTCCTACTCCCATTTCGTTTAATTTCCGCATGTCATTATCAGGAATTATGCCACCTCCTGTAAGAAGAACATCTTTCAATTCTTTCTCATTCATTAGTGCTTTAATTTTCGGAAAAGCGGTCATGTGCGCCCCAGACAAAATGCTAATTCCTATTGCATCTACATCCTCTTGTAATGCTGCATTTACAACCATTTCGGGGGTTTGTCGCAATCCAGTATAAATTACTTCCATGCCCGCATCGCGCAGAAAAGATGCAATTATTTTTGCCCCCCTGTCGTGACCATCTAAACCTACTTTTGCAATTAAAACTCGTATAGGACGCTTCATGAATTAATCTATTTTGCGAATATACAATTTAGTTGTTAAAACTCGTTTGCTTCTGGCAATGAAACATAAAAAGTTGTACCAATATTTTCTTTTGTTTCAAACCAAATATTTCCTTCAAAACCTTCGATTAAATTTTTTACCATTGCCAACCCAAGCCCCATTCCTGTTGTTTTTGTTGTAAAGTTTGGAGTGAATATTTTCTCGGCAATTTCGTCTGATATCCCAGTCCCATTATCTTTTATTGCAATTAGGAGGTGTTTGTCTTTTCTATTAATTTTTATTTCCACTTTTCCCTTTCTCTCTTCTGGAATAGATTGAATTGCATTTTTTATAAGATTATTAAAAATGCGAATTAGCTGTTCTTTATCAGCCATAACGCCTGCGTCATCTTCAATAGTTTTATGAATAGAAATTTTTATGTTTGGAGTATTATAAAATAAATCAATAACGCTTTCGATTGTTGAGCAAATATTAATTTTATTAATATTTGGTTTCGGCATTTTAGCAAAATGCGAAAATTCATTTGCAATTGCAGATAGGGTGTCTATCTGTTCAACCAAAGTTTGTGTGATTCGATTTATTTTTTCTCCCATATCTGGAGCATTATCTTTCCATGTTCTTTGTAAATGTTGCACGCTTAATCGCATTGGCGTAAGCGGATTTTTTATTTCATGCGCTACTTGTTTTGCCATTTCTCTCCAGGCGCTTTCTCGTTCTGATTTTGCAAGCAAATCAGCACTGTTGGTAAGTTCTACAATCATTCTATTGTACTCGCGAACTAAACTTCCTATCTCGTCATTTTGTTTCCATTCTATCAATTCATTGCTTTTTCCAAGCTTAACTAGACTCATTTTATTTTGAATTAGCATCAATGGTTTTGTGAGATAATTGGAAATAAAAATGGCAATCAAAACAGAAAGAACAAAAAGGAAAACATAAATATTAATGAGCGCAGCTAAGAAAGTAGAAATTTCTTTTTCTAGCTCGCTTTGCTTAGCAAAATAAGGCAAGTTAAGGTATGCGAGTACTTTTCCCTCCTGGTTTTTGAAAGGAATATAAGCGGATAAATATTTTAATTTTCCGATGTTTTCATCATGAATAAATTCTGTTTTCCCGTTTAATGCAATTTCGTTATACGCTTCAGGGTTCATTTTTGTAGATGACAATCCTTCCTCAAAAAGTTTTTGCCTAGATGAAGCATAAAGATTTCCATTTGCATCATACAAATTTATGTCAGTAAAAAAAACAGTAGAAAATTTCTTTAGAACATATGATGAATATTCTTTAAAGTCCTTTCCAAGCTTTTTTTCTGCGCCTAACTTAGATTCCACTTCGATTAAGACTGAACGAATTTTTTCGCTGATATTTTCTTTGTTTTTCGATTCGTATTGCTGTTGTATATAATAAACGGTGCCTGCCCCAAATAAGAAAAGCGATACAAGCACAATGAATACTAGCAACATTTGAATTCGTAACTTAAAACTAATTTTAGAAAAAGTCCTTTTGATTATAAATTCATTTACTGAAACCCAAACTAGCAATAGAAAACTAAAAATAGTAAACAGGTATGAGAAGGTAGTAACGGCTCCTATTTTGTCTATGTTTTTTTGACTAATGATGATTAAAGTAGATGGCTCAGGCGAAAAATATAGATGATTGTAGTCGTTATCATTCTTGAAAAGAGACTTGTCGGAGAAGTTTATTTTTTCTGAAAACTCCAAAGGATAAGAATACTTTCCAAAACGATTTACCATTTTCCCATTCTTATATTTAGCATAAGAATAATTTGCCAACTCTTTATTTAGCGTTACGGATTTATCAAGCAATAAATCTGGGAATCCTAATTCTTCCGAAATAAATTTCGAGTCGAATGATAGATAAAGTATTGTTGATTTTGTTGTACTGCTTTGATTTTTATTGTGAATAGGGATCTTTGCTAAGTAGCTAATTTTTCCTACAGAATTATTTATGTAAAAGAAATTTTTTGAAAATGTTTCTTCTCCATGCTTGTGTATTTGTTCATCATAATAAGTAATAAGTTCATTTTCGGGAGATGGGCTATTAATAAGTAGGGGATTGCAAAGGGTATCAAATAAAGCAATTTTTAAGTCGTATTTTTCCCATTCTCCGGTAAAATAGTTTTGCCTAATTCTTTTTTCAAATAGCGATAAATCATAATTCGCGTGAGATAAATAAGAAGCTAAAATGGAATCGTTCGAAAGCTTTTTCTCGATTTCGGAAAATAAAAGTTCGGCAATTGGATCTTGTTCAGTAGCTAATTTTTCGGCATACAATATTCGATTATTATACTCTTTTAAGCGTGTATTTTTTATTATTACATGAGCAGCATAGCCAGAAAAAAGGAGGACTAATATTATCGCAGAGGAGAAAGAATAAGTTTTTTCTCGGTACGTTTTAAAAAAGATAATTGTTAAGATTATAACTAATGGCCATAGAACTAAAACCATATCTAAAATCCCCAAATAATCGCAGACGGCAGTATAAATTACAGAAACAATTAGCAACGGCACTAAAATATTTTTGAGCTTGAATTGCAGTTGATTTAATATATCAATTAGTTTATCGCTAATCACAAAAAATGAAATCAGCAAACTGTTTACAGCGATTAATGAAAGGTAGCTGTATGAAGAAAGACTGAATAAATCATTCAGATTGAATGAAATATTTGAATTTCGGATTACGCTTAAAAAGGGTTTGTTGATTAACCAAGAAAGCGCAAATAAAAAACCAAAAATTAATGCAGGAATTGCAATTGCATGCTTCTTTTGGAGAGAACTTTTGTTTATCGAAAAATGATTTCGGAATAAATACGAAAACAGTAAAAGGATAGAAGAGTTTATAAGCAAATCTCCTAAAGAGTTTAGCCATATTGAGCTTGAGTCAGCAAAATGTTCGGGAGAAAAAAGAGCATTATCATAAAGAGAGTTCGGAAAATTTAGAGTAGTGCTTAAATAACGCAACATCGCAACAGCGCTTATGTAAACAATGAAAGGAAGTGTTTTCGAATGTTGAAATAATCTTGCACACGCTTTCCATACGTAAATTAAAAGCACCAAAAAAACAAGAATAATTATAATTAAATTAAAAATATTCCAACTTTTAGAAATGACGAATGGCTCGTCAAAAACAATATCAAAAAGAGCAATGCCATCTTTATTTCTAATTGTATTATTGCTGTTAGTGGGGAATTCAATTAATTTCCCTTTTGCGCTTGGCATCAAGAAATCCGCAAAATTATTTTCTAAATATTGGTTCTGATAAGGGAATTCATTTTTGATAAGCAATAAGCCAATAATAACTTTTGCAGAGCCAGCAATTTTAGCTCCTTTAATAACCTCAAACCATCCATTTTTGAGTTTAGCCATAGAATTATCCAAGCATACTTCTTTGATGTAGTTCTCAACAGCAACTGAGTTGTCGGACCAAAATTTAAGTGTATCATTCTCATAAATTAATAATACGATACCCTCTTTTTCAAATAGCGATTGGTAATGTTCGGGGCTATTTTTAAAAATATTTTCGTAAGATTTTTTTGCTGAAATTTGAACTAAATTATCTAGTTCTTTTTCAACCGTCAACTCCTTAGAATGAAGCTGAGTTTCATACCTAGCAATAATATTATCGGAGTGAAATACAAATATATTTTCTCCGAAAAAAGAAAATAAAAAAAGTATTGCAGCTAAAATTAAAAGCGAAAATCGGTTTTTAAAATAGTTCATCTATCGAAACAAAAATAAGCAATTATGCTGTTCTGTGGCAACAAAAACTAAGCCGCTAACATTCAAGAAAATTTCTTAAACTTGGAGTTAATTTATGGACTCAAAAGAAAACTACAAAACACCTTTTCTTAATGAATTAAAACATCAAGTTTTGTTTCTTGTTGTTTTGGGTGTAATCCTTTATTCTAATACCTTGTTTCATCAGTTTGCCTTAGACGATGATATTATTATAAATAAAAATGAATATGTACAAGAAGGATTTAAAGGCATTCCAAAAATATTGACCCGAGATGCTTATGATAGCTTTTTAAATTTACAAAATTCCCAAGCAGAACTATCTGGAGGAAGATATCGCCCCCTTTCTATCGTTTCGTTTGCTATTGAACATCAAATATTCCCCAATAATTGGCTCGTTCATCATTTTTTGAATATTGCATTTTATATTTTTTCAATAATTGTGCTCTTCAAATTTTTAAGAAACTATATTTTCAAAGAACAGCCAAACATTGCATTTTTTGCTTCTCTTCTTTTTCTTATTCATCCTATACATACTGAAGTTGTAGCGAATGTGAAAAGCAGAGATGAAATTTTTTCTTTATTGTTTATTATTCTGTCGATGGATTATTTTTTTCAGCAACTAAGTTCTCCCAAGAATACAACTCTTGCAAAATCTCTAATCTGTTTTTTTCTTGCGTTACTTTCGAAAGAGTATGCAGCAATGATGTTGGTTTTAATTCCTCTTTCTGCATTTATTTTTTACAAAAAAAGTTTAGCGCAATCCATTAAACATGCACTACCTTTTTTAGCCATTTTTGTTATTTATTTTATTATTAGAATAAAAGCTGTAGGACTTCAGTCAATTGAATCTACAGAGCTTTTAAATAATCCGTACTTGTTTGCAACAAAAGCACAAAAAATAGCTACTGAAATTTTTGTGTTGGGAAAATATTTTCTCCTTTTGATTTTTCCGCATCCCTTATCATCTGATTATTCCTACAACCAAATTCCGTATAAGAGTTTTACGGATATAGCTGTTTGGATGACTATTGTAGGTTATATAGCAATTATTATTTCTGCAGTTTATTTTGTTTTAAAACGAAACAAAATATCATTTGCATTTGCATTTTTTCTATTGCCACTTTTTCTTATTTCAAATTTTTTGGTTGATATA
>CAYPEC010000060.1:0-4979 GCA_964409625.1 uncultured Bacteroidia bacterium
AAGCAATTCAATACAGAAGTTTAGATAGAGAAAACTGGGGGGATAGAATATTCTTTAGAGGGGGTGATTTTAAGAAAGTAATTTACTTACTTCTTCTTTTAATTTAGGGATGTGATTTATGATAATACTCCAAATTAAATCGTCTGAAATTTTATCATAACCATGAGCGATCCGATTTCGTGTACCAATAATTTTTTGAGAGTTTTCTAAGGCAAAATTTTTATCCTTTTTCAATATTCTGTTTATCGCTTCTCCAATTATTTCTATGTCTCTTTCAACTGCTCTTTTGGTTTTTATATCTTTTGAATAACTCTCAAACACTTTTTGTTTTCCTTCAAAATAACTTTCAATCTCCTTTATAGATTCTAAAATATCGAACAGCCATGTTTTTATTTCGTTATCCATAAACTAATTTTCTCGAAGAGTCAATTTCTTTTTTTAAATAAGGATTTCGTATGGCTTTGTCTTCTAATAAATCAATATTTTTTTTGAATACTTTTTCGAGGGATTCTTTTAAATCAAAATAATTATCGGCATAATCAAATAATTCCACTTGCTTAAAATCAACAATAAAATCAATATCACTAGTGCTTTTGAACCTATTGGTCAAAATAGAACCAAAGACAAAAAGTTTATTGACATTGTGTTTTACGCAAAGACTTTTTATTTTTTCGATATTTTTTTCTATTAAATACATATCTCAAAAATACAAAATTTTGAAAGAATCATTACTGTCCATGACAATTTTTGTATTTCTTGCCGCTACCACAAGGACAAGGGTCATTTCGTCCCACTTTTACTTCCGCCTTCACAGGAGTTTTTATAACTTCTCTTTCTCCAGCGGCTGCAATATTTTCTGAGCGGCTTGTTTGAACTTGTTCTCTTTCTCTACGTTGAGGTGCTCGTGCTTGCTGAACAGATTCATTTGGAAGTGTAGCTTTCGTGATGAAAGAAACAATTTCCTTATTTGTTTTGCCAAGCATCTGCTTAAACAATTCAAACGATTCAAATTTGTATACCAATAGTGGGTCTTTCTGTTCGTAAACAGCATTTTGAACAGATTGTTTCAAATCATCCATTTCTCGTAAATGCTCTTTCCAAGCATCATCAATCATGGCAAGAATTACATTTTTTTCTAAAGCATTTACTAGTTCTTTTCCTTGAGATTCGTATGCTTTTTTCAAATTGGCTACAACCTGTATAGACCTTAATCCATCTGTAAATGGAGTAACAATATTTTCAAAACTTTGTGCAGATGTTTCAAATACATTTTTGATAACAGGCAATGTTGTTTGAGCAATGTTTTCAGATTTGCTTTTATAAGCAGCCAATGCTTGATGATATATTTTTTCGGTTAATTCAGCAGGAGTTAATTTGAAAAACTCTTCTTCGCTAACCGGAGATTCAATTGTGAATATTCTTAATAACTCAAATGAAAAACCCGAAAAATCTTTTGCTTCGTGAAATTCATTTACAATGTTTTCAGTATTATCGTAAAATGTGTTGGCTAAGTCTACTCCGATACGTTCTCCAAACAAAGCATGTTTACGTTTTGTGTAGATAACATCGCGTTGAGCATTCATCACATCATCATACTCAATCAAACGCTTACGAATACCAAAGTTATTTTCTTCTACCTTCTTTTGAGCACGTTCAATAGACTTTGTAATCATTGCGTGTTGGATTACTTCTCCTTCTTCAATACCAAGTCTATCCATCATTTTGGCAATTCTTTCAGAGCCAAACAAGCGCATCAAATCATCTTCGAGTGAAACAAAAAATTGTGAAGACCCTGGATCTCCTTGTCTTCCCGAACGTCCACGCAACTGCCTGTCAACCCTTCTTGATTCATGTCTTTCGGTACCAATAATTGCTAAACCTCCAGCTGCTTTTACTCCTTCACCTAATTTAATATCCGTACCTCTACCCGCCATGTTTGTAGCAATGGTAACTGTTCCGGGTTTACCTGCTTCAGCAACAATATCTGCTTCTTTCTGGTGTAATTTTGCATTCAGTACATTGTGTTTTATCCCGCGAAGTTTTAACATTCTGCTTAGCAACTCAGAAATTTCAACGGATGTAGTACCAACTAGAACAGGTCTTCCAGCGTTTACACAAGTTACTACTTCATCAATAACTGCATTGTATTTTTCACGTTTTGTTTTATAAACTTTGTCTTCAAGGTCTTTACGTTGCATTGGTCTGTTGGTCGGAATTGTAACCACATCCAATTTGTAAATACTCCAAAACTCTCCCGCTTCAGTTTCAGCAGTACCTGTCATACCAGCAAGTTTGTTATACATACGGAAATAATTCTGTAGTGTAACGGTTGCATAGGTTTGTGTAGCAGCTTCTACTTTTACATTTTCTTTCGCTTCAATTGCTTGGTGCAATCCATCTGAATATCTTCTGCCATCAAGGATACGGCCTGTTTGCTCATCTACAATTTTTACTTTGCCATCATCAATTACATATTCAACATCAATTTCAAATAATGTATATGCTTTTAATAATTGATTGATGGTATGAACGCGTTCAGATTTAATTGCAAAATCACGGATAAGTTCTTCTTTCTTTTTTCCTTTATCTGAAGGAGAAAGTGTTGTTTTTTCTATTTCTGCAATCTCTGCTCCTACATCAGGAAGCACAAAAAACTTAGAATCTTCACTAGAGCTGGTTATAAGTTCAATTCCTTTTTCACTAAGTTCAATCGAATTATTTTTTTCATCAATCACAAAAAATAATTCGGTATCTACCTTGTGCATTTCCTTTGACTGGTCTTGCATGTAGAAGTTTTCTGTTTTTTGTAATTGAGCTCTCATTCCGGGCTCACTCAAAAATTTAATCAATGCCTTATTTTTTGGCAAACCTCTGTAAGCACGTAACAGAGACAATCCTCCGTCTTTTTCATTTTTCTCTGCCAATAATTTTTTAGCATCCGAAAGAGCAGTATTGATATAATTTCTTTGTGCTGAAACAAGTTTTTCAACTTTAGGTTTTAATTCCAAGAATAGCTGTTTATCACCTTTTGGCGTAGGTCCTGAAATAATTAATGGAGTTCTTGCATCATCAATTAAAACGGAGTCAACCTCATCCACAATAGCAAAATTGTGTTTGCGTTGAACTAAATCTTCTGGGCTATGTGCCATATTATCGCGCAGGTAATCAAAACCAAATTCATTGTTCGTACCGTAAGTGATATCAGCTAAATATGCTTTTCTTCTATCTTCGGAATTTGGTTCGTGCTTATCAATACAATCAACTCGTAATCCTAAAAATTCAAACAAAGGTCCATTCCATTCGGAGTCACGCTTAGCAAGATAATTATTTACTGTTACCACATGGACTCCTCTACCTGAAAGGGCATTGAGGTAAACGGGCAATGTTGCAACCAATGTTTTTCCTTCACCTGTGGTCATTTCAGAAATTTTTCCTTGATGCAAAACAATACCACCAATCAACTGCACATCATAGTGTGCCATATCCCAAGTAACGGTATTACCAGCGGCAACCCATGAGTTGTGCCAAATAGCTTTTGCTAAATTTTCTCCTCCAATAATTTCTACTGATTCTCTTTTTGTAGCAATCTCTCTGTCAAGTTCGCTTGCTGTAACTTCAACTGTTTTATTTTCTTTAAAACGCTTTGCAGTTTCTTTAACCACAGCAAATGCTTCAGGAAGAATATCGTTTAGAACAATTTCGATTTTCTTGGTAATTTCTTTTTCGATTTCATCAATTTGTTTGTAGAGGGGTTCTTTCGCATCCACATCTAAATCGGATGCAGCTTCTATTTGCTTGTTGAGCTCAGCAATTTGATTTTTTTCTTCGGTAATGAAATTGGTAATTTTATTTTTAAATTCTTGAGTTTTGCTTCTTAATGCATCATTACTAAGTTTTTGAATAGCATCGTATGCAATATGGATTTCTGCAACAATGGGTTGAATTTCTTTTATATCTCTATCTGATTTATTTCCAAACCATTTGGATATTGATTTTGTAATAAGGTCAAGCATCTTAATCTTCTTAATAATTTAACAAAAGGGTTACAAAAATAGCTTTATTTTTGGATTGAATGTATTAGTCAATTTCCTAACCATTTATTCTTTCTGACACAGTGGCTTGAAAATGGATTTGAATTGAGATTGTTGAATGTAGATATTGGCAGAAAAAGCAATTCTTTTTTTCTCTAATCTCCTAATCCCTCAATCGCTAATTAACTATCTTTCCCTCCTGAATATGAAATACATTTTAGGGCTATATAAAGAATCGTTTTCTAATCTTAATCGCAATATTTGGATATTGTCAATCTCCATGTTTATTAATAGGAGTGGGGCGATGGTGTTGTTGTTTACTTCATTGTATTTAACCAATCAATTGCATTTTTCAATTTCGCAGGCAGGTATTGTGCTAAGTTTTTTTGGTATGGGCAGTGTGCTTGGTTCCTATGCTGGTGGGTGGCTTACGGATAGAAGAAACTTTTTTGATATTATGTTTTGGTCAATGATATTAAGTGGAGTTGTGCTATCGTTTATGTTAGTTGCAACTTCCCAAAGTGCCATTTCATTTATTATTTTTATTTATGCTTTTGTTTCGGATATGTTCCGACCTGCAAACTCCTCTGCTATTGCTGCCTATAGCACCCCCGAAAATAGAACTCGTTCTGTTTCATTAGTGCGTTTGGCAATAAATCTTGGTTTTTCGGTAGGTCCTGCTGTGGGTGGTTTTGTGGCTATGCACTTTGGATATAAATGGCTGTTTGTGATTGATTCATGCTCCAGTTTTGCAGCAGCAGCCATGTTGTATTTTTATTTGCCGAAACAAAAAACAGAACCAAGCCCACATTCAAAAGCGATATTGGGTGATAGTAAAACTTCGGCTTATCGCGATTACAAATACCTTGTTTTTATTGTGCTAGTTGCCTTTTATGGAATTTCTTTCTTTCAACTTTTTGCGAGTGTGCCGCAATATTTTAGTAGAGA
>CAYPEC010000060.1:5079-7303 GCA_964409625.1 uncultured Bacteroidia bacterium
TTTATGATGAATTATACACTCTCTCGACCTCCTAAAGAAAGGCAAGGACAATACTCTGCATTGTATTCCATCTCTTACGGAATAGCTAATATTTTAGCACCCATTTTAGGTTTAGGCATTGCAGCAGCATTTGGATTCAACAATATGTTTTACTTTTTTATTCTGCTCGGAATACTTACTGCTATTGGGTTTTGGATGTTGAGTAAGAGAGATAATTAAAATTCTTTCTTAATCTTTTTTCTGCTCATTCAGGGTTTTACCTAAAAAATTGCCCATACTAAAGCAAGCTTGTAATAAATATCCTCCAGTAGGAGCATCCCAGTTAAGCATTTCGCCAATTGCATAATGGTTTGGTAATTTAATTAGCTGAAAATTTTCATCTGTTTCGAGCAATGAAATTCCGCCTACGGTAGATATGGCTTCATCTATTGGTGCCATACCAATTATGCGTAAAGGCAATTGTTTTATTTTTTCTGCAAGTACATTTGTATTCATAAAATCTTCTTTAGATACAAGCGATTTTAGTAATGCAATTTGAAGTTCGTTTAATTTTATTTGCTGCTGCAATACATTCGAAATTGTTCTATTGCCTATAGAAGCAAACTTTGTTTTTATGGCATCAACAGTTAAAGTTGGTTTAAGGTCAATAAAAATTGTTGCCGTTTTATTTTCTTGTAACTGTTTGCGAATTTCAGGGCTTAAAGCATAAACAGCACCGCCTTCAATTCCGAATCGAGTTATTACTACTTCGCCTTTTTTTTCTTTGCCATCGCAAAAAGTTGAAATATTTTTCAACGGCTGTCCTTCGGCATACTTTATAAAATCGGGAGTCCAATTAATTTGGTAAGCACAGTTGGAAGGTTGAAAAGGAGCGATTTCAATATTTTTATTTTTGAAATAATCTGTCCATTTCCCATTACTGCCTGTTATGCTCCAGCTTGCACCTCCAAGTGCAAATACAACTATATCTGCTTTTACAATTAACTCCTTGTTATCACTTTCAAATAAGAGTTCATTTTTATCATTCCATCCTTTCCATTCATGTTTGGTTTTTAGCTGCACACTTTTAATTTTCAATTCATTTAAAAATGCTTTCAACACATCGATTGGTTTAATTTCTTTTAAAGGAAAAACTCTTTTGCTCGAACCAATAAATGTTTCGATGCCGATGCGCTTCAACCAATTTTGTAAATCTAAATTGCTAAAGGAGCGAATGCTTTTTTCTAAATAATGAGGAGGAGTATAACGCTTAATAAATTCTTCGAGTGCTTCGGAGTGGGTTAGGTTAAAGCCACCATCTCCAGCTACCAAAAATTTTCGGGCAGGTGCAAAGTTGCGTTCATAAATGCTTACATCAAATAGGTCGTTATTTAATGTAGAAGCAAGCATCAAAGCTGCAGGACCACTACCAATTATTGCAACTGTTTTTTTCATAATTAGGCAATTGATTTACTAATGAGTTGCCATGAGTTAGATATTAATAAGGACTTTGTAAATGTAATGCAAGCGGTGTAGTGTTCCCCAATCTTTGGCTGCATTTATTTTGCAAGATTAGTTAAAAGCTCTTCGTATTCTTTAAAGCGATGCTCTCGAATAGGTTTAATTTTTGGCTCAGTAGTAAAGTACAAAAGCAAACAAGGGCTTATTGATTTGTATTTATCTACATACTCATACTTTTCTAATTCATTGTTTTTTATTCGCTGTTTTATTTTGTTGTGATAGGGGTACATGAAGAATCGAATATCTATTAGCAGATTTATTTTTTTCCCTTTAATTTTTTTGGTTCTACTTTTCCTTTTAAAGCAACTTTAGCATTTAATGGACTCACTACTTTTTTTCCTGTTCGTGCTTCTAATTCTTTCATTGCTACTTTGGCTACATTGCCTCCTTGCTTTGCTACCTTTTTGCTTTCTTCAAAATCTTTAGGATTTACAGCTTGCGAAATATCTTTGGTCGAAGCTTCGGCAAGCATATTTAAAATCAATTCGGTGTTGGTCATATTGTCCCGAAGGTTTTCTTTTTTCAAACCTTTCAGTATTTTGTATTCTTTGGTAGTTTTATCTGCCCATGCTTTGGTAATAATATCAGTAAGCGTTGCAAACTGCTGTCCTTCTTTCAATCCTCTTTTCTTCCATTCATCAGTTAATTCTTTTCTTATTTCAATACTTTTAATTCTTTGGTTAATCCAATTTTCAGAATAACCCAATTGCTGGTATTGCTCCAA
>CAYPEC010000061.1:0-7166 GCA_964409625.1 uncultured Bacteroidia bacterium
TGATAGAAGCTCGTAGCTGTGAGCGTTTCAGGGTGTTAGCTGAAAGTTTAAAAGACAAAGAACTTGCTGATTTCTACAAAGAACTCATGATTAGTGAAGCAAATCATTATACTGTCTTTATTGGCTTTGCTCGTAAGTATGCAAATGGAATAGATGTAAATAAAAGATGGAAAGAGTGGTTGGAATATGAGGCAAAAGTCATTTTGAGTTATGGCAAAAAAGAAACTATACATGGTTGATTAAAATCATGCTTGGCAATTCTTTTTATTTTTAATTTAGCAAACAGAAAATTATTAAAAACAAATAAAATAAATCACAATGAAAGTATCGGTTATAGGAGCAGGAAATGTTGGAGCTACATGCGCTGAAGCAATTGCATTTCGCAGAATAGCAAGTGAAGTAGTTTTACTTGACATCAAAGAAAATTTCGCAGAAGGAAAAGCACTAGATATGATGCAAACTGCCACTTTAAATGGTTTTGAAACTCGTATCTCGGGCAGTACAAATGATTATGCAAAAACAGCTAACAGTGATGTGGTTGTTATAACAAGTGGAATTCCCCGTAAGCCAGGAATGACAAGAGAAGAATTAATTGGTATCAATGCAGGAATCGTAAAAACAGTTTCTGATAATGTTTTGAAACATTCTCCTAATGCAATTATTGTTGTGGTAAGCAATCCTATGGATACAATGACATACTTGGCTTTGAAAGAAACAAAACTTCCTAAAAACAGAATTATAGGAATGGGTGGAATACTTGATAGCGCTCGTTTTAAATGCTATTTATCTTTAGCGTTAAATGCTTCTGCAAATGATATTGAAGGAATGGTAATTGGTGGACATGGTGATACTACTATGATTCCGTTAACTCGTTTAGCTTCCTATAAAGGAGTTCCAGTAGCTAATTTTTTAGCTGCTGATGCTTTGAAAAAAGTTTCTGCTGATACTATGGTTGGTGGAGCTACTTTAACAGGTATGCTTGGAACTTCAGCCTGGTATGCTCCTGGAGCTGCTGTTGCATCTTTAGTGGATAGTATTTTAAATGATCAAAAGAAACTTTTTTCTTGTTGTGTTGCTTTAGATGGAGAATACGGACAAAAAGATATTTGTCTTGGAGTGCCTGTAATTATTGGTAGAAATGGTTGGGAGAAAATTGTTGATGTTCAATTAAACGATGAAGAAAAAGCAGCGTTCAATAAAAGTGCCGAAGCTGTTAGAAACATGAACAATGTTTTAGCTACTATAAAAGCATAAAGTAAAAACAAACTATAAAAGAGAAGCCCCAATTTGTGGCTTTTTTTTATTTTAGTAATTCTTGTAATCGAATTAAAGACCTTTGATTTTCTGGGATATTAATAGAATTTACAACTCTGAATTTTTCATTTCTGGTTAAATGCCAACTTAAAGAAATGTTCTTTTTTGAATCATTTTGTAATTCGAAATCTATGAAATCAATTTTTGTTTTAAGTCCAATTCCAGCATACTCAACTAATTCATTTTGTCTAAAATCCTGCACCTGAAAAAGATTTCCGTATAAACTTGCGAAAGGAGCAGTCAACACTTTCATAACAGATTTGTTTGGATTTTCTTCAATGGGTTGCGTTTTGTGGCGGTCTCTAATTTGAATAATAATTACTCCGCTTGTGTTTTCTTCTATCCATTTATGAAACACATAAAGAAATTTCATCGTTGTTTCTAAGCCATAATTATCGCGCATTCCAGCATCCATAATTTCTATTCTTGGATTGCTCGGCAAACTCATTACAGGCATTACATAAGGAAATGTTCCATTCATTCTTAAAATACTTGAGAACTTAGTATTCATTGCATCTTGTTTTGAGAATAGAGAAGAGTATTCTACATACTCATTAAGCGAATTAATTTGAATGCTATCTTTTTTAATATTTTGTGTTAAGTAAGAAATAGGTTGAGAAGAAATAACCAACTTTCGACTATCATTAACAATTGTTGGAGTGAATATCATTAATGGAATTGTTGCATTTTTTTCTAGTTCTACATAGTCTCTCAATCTCTTATTGAATAGCCCTTCTGCATTTTTGTTTAATTTTTTTTCAAATGCATATCCTCTGTCTTTAATGTAAGAGTGTTTGCCATCATTGTATTTCTGAAATCTAAAAAGCAAATCGTTTGTGGCAATATTAAATCCAATTGGGTTTAGTATATCTTTTGAAATATTATCCCTATACTTTTTAGCATATAAATTTTTTATTTCTCTTTTTTGTTTTTGTAGCATGAGTTCTCTTAGGTATGCTGCACCTATCATTCCACCTGATGAGCCCGTAATTAAAAAAGTTTGATTTAATAATTTTCCTTCTAATAAACTATCGGCATATTGAAGTGAGTACAATGTCCATAAAGATGAACGCAACCCACCACCACTTGTATTAATTAAAACAAGCTTTGGTTTTGTATTTGTATTATTTTTTGCTTTCCACTTTTCGAGTGTTTGAGTAGTTGAATTAAAATCTTCTTTTATGTTTTGGCGTTCTCCTATTGTTTTGAGAGAATATTCTGAAGGAGTATTATCATAGTTTAATCCAGCAACCTTACTTTGAGAGTTTAAAAAATTGAGCGTGTAAAGAGAATTAATAATTAAAAGAATAGCAATGAATGCAAAACCAGACCAACCTCTAAGCAAAGTGTGCAAAGCGCTTGTAAGCATTAAAAACATAGTGAATAAAAGAAATAAACTTGCACCTGCAGGAATTTCAAAATAGGAGTTGTCTTTGAATAGTCCCAAAACTATTAAACTCAAAATAGTAATGATTTCAAATAGTGCAGCATTTTTATGATTTTGCTTAAACACACTCTTTATCATCTCTTTTTTGTAATGACTTACTGCTCTTACCAATCTTGTTTTTAGTTTTCCGGTTAAGTAGGTTTCTACATACCAATCTCTTGATTCTTTTATAAGTCTTGGATTTTTCCACTCTTCGCTTTTTCTTTCTAATAATTTTTTTCTGTTAAAATCAGCTAAAGGATTTTGATGTCTCACTCCAAACATTTTATAAATGTCTTTATTCGTTTTGAAAAAATAGGAGAGAGCAATTGTTATAAACAGAGTATTTCCAATAAGAAAGGAGGCAATCATTAAAAAAGCATTTGCAATAGAAAAATTTTCTTCATGCCTTAAGAATGTAAAAAGACTAATGCAGTAAGTAAGAATAAAAACAAGTGGGATTATAAAATTATTGACACAAAATTTTAAAAAAGGATTGTAAAGAGTTGCTAAAAATGGAAATCGAAAACTATTCATGGTGTAGCTAGCCATGTTGTAAGCCATGATAAATCCGCCACATGCAAACCCAACCATAAAATAGGATAATACACTTGTCTTTCCAAGATATTCAGGGTCGAGAAATAAATAAGCTGCTCCATAATTTGGAGCTAAGGTTTGAGTAACAAAACCAAAAAAGATAAGCCAAAAAAGAATGATTAAAGGATGCTTTTTTAGATGAAGGAAAAATAACTGAATAGAAAACGAAAAAACTATTCGTCTTATAACCGAGTTGTGAAAAATCTTTGTTTTCATATTCTACGCAATTCTACGAGTAAAACACCAATAAAGTTCTTACTGATTCCATATTTCCCAAGCTTTGTCAGCTTGGTGATGCAGCATGGATAATCCGTTGATAGTTACGGCTCCATTATTTTTTGCTTTTTGAAGAAATAAACTCTCTTCTGGATTATAAATTAAGTCATAACACAAATGCTCGGAAGTGATGCATTCATAAGGTATTTCAGGAAATTCAGTTGTATTGGGATACATACCCAATGGAGTTGCATTGATGATAAGTTTGATTTTGCTTAGAATGTTTTGATTTAAGTCAGAATAAGAGAAACATTCTTTCTGATTGTTTTTGCGAGAAACGAAATAAACATCAATGCCAATGTTTTTTAAAACGTAGGCTACAGCTTTTGCAGCTCCACCAGTTCCAAGAATTAAAGCTCTTTCGTGTTGTGTTTCTAAGAAAGGTTTTATGCTTTGCTGAAATCCATATGCATCGGTATTGAATCCAATAAGTCTTGGCTCTTGGTTCTTATTTCTTGTGTCTATTTTTACGCAATTTACCGCTCCAATATTTTTTGCTGTTTCATCTAATTCGTCTAAAAATGGAATAATATTTTCCTTGTGGGGAATTGTTACGCTTAATCCTTTTAAGTCAGGATTCGATTTTATGATGCTTGAAAAGTCTTTCAAATCTTTTATTGCAAAGGTTTTGAAATCAACATCAGAAATATTTTCTTTTCGAAATTTTGCTTTGAAATATTTTTCGGAAAAGGAGTGGGTTAGTGGATAGCCAATAAGTCCATAGAGTTTCATGCTATCTATTTTGCAGATTTTTGTTTTAAGTATCCGAATATTATCGGAAGAACAGAAATAAAAATAATAGCAAGCGCAACCAATTCTATATTTTTTCTAATCCAAGGAATTTCTCCTAAAAAGTAACCTGCAAGGGTTAGTGAGCCAATCCAAATGATTCCTCCAAGTATATCAAAAGATAAAAATTTACGATAATTCATTTCTGCGATACCTGCTACGAATGGAGCAAATGTTCTTACGATGGGAATGAAGCGAGCCATGATAATTGTTTTTGGTCCATGTGTTTCATAAAAAGAATGGGTTTTATCCAAATATTCTTGCTTAACAATTTTCTTTCCTCTAAATTTTATTTGAACTGCTCTTAGCCCAAGTTTTCTTCCAACCCAATAGTTTGTATTATCGCCAACAACAGCTGCAATAAAAAGCAAAATTAACAGGTATGATAAATCAAGGTAACCTAATCTTGCAAAGAGACCTGCTGTGAAAAGAAGCGAATCCCCTGGTAAAAAAGGCATAACAACCAAACCTGTTTCGATAAAAATCACCAAAAATAAAATGAAGTAAACAGCAGTTCCATAATTTTGGAAAAGCCATTCAAAATCGAGATGTAATATGTGTTTAAAAAGTTCTAACATTAAATTACGTTTAAAGAGTTATCAATTTCTTTTGCCCAAGCTAACATTCCTCCTTTAAGATTGTAAACATTTGTGAATCCTTGTGATTCAAGTGCATTTACAATAGCACCTGATCTTCCACCTGCTTTACAGTGAATAATTACTTTTTTGTCTTTTGAAATTTTATCAAGGTTTGCCATTACATCTCCCATTGGAATGTGCTCTCCTCCAATATTGGCAGCTTCTACTTCATGTATTTCGCGTACATCAATAAGTTGGTGAACTTCTTTGTTGTCGAACATTTTTTTTAATTCAGATACAGTTACTTCTTTCATAAATATTAGTTGAATAAATAATGGAAATTTTATTTTTTTACTTCTTTAGAAGTTCCTTCAGGCATAAATGTAAAGAATGTGTCGCCTCTTAAACCAAGTCGAAGGCATTCTAATGGAATAACATCATCTGGTCCGATGTTTCCTAAATTAACATTTGCACCAAGTAATTTGATAAACCATGCTTGCTGAGATTTTTGTGGAGCTTCCCAAAGAATATTTTCTTTCGGAACTTTGGATAGTATTTTGTTTATTAAAATAGTATGAGCATGTCCACTAGAGCGGTAAATTCCAACATTTCCACTTTCTCTTGCTTCAGCAATTACTTTAAATGAACCGGCTTCTAATTCATCATTCATCATCGAAACCCATTTAGCCGGATGAATAATTATTCCTTCTTCTTTTGAGCCAACTTCAGAAAAAACAATGTAATCTTTCGAAAGTTTTTTTATGTAATCACATTTTAATTTGTGCTCCATAGTTACTGAACCATCAGAAACCTCAGTAGCTTCGATTTTGTATTTCTCAAGAAGTTTTACATAATCGTTAAACTGCCCTCTGATTACAAAAGCTTCAAAAAGTGTTCCTCCAAAATATGTTTTTATTCCTGCGTCTTTATATATTTTTATTTTTTGCTCAAGATTTTTGGTAACGTATGATGTTCCAAATCCAAATTTCACAAAGTCTACTAAATCACTATTTGCAGCAACAAAGTCTTCTGTTTGCCGAATGCTTAAGCCCTTATCCATAACCATGTTTATTCCGCTTTTACGGGGCTTTTCAGTTCTCTCGGGTATATGTTTTAAATCAAAATTCATTTTATTTTTTTTATTTTTTGTACGATGCAATGTATGCTAAAACTGTTGCATTGGCTTTCATTTCGGGAAAAGATTCAAAGAATTCATTGTGCTTTTCATAATCAAGCTCGAGTGCATGATGAAGATGATTTAGCGCTTCTTGTTTTTCGTTTTTTGCAATTAAGCAAGCAGTCATTCTATACTGAAGTTCGGCATTGTTTGGATGGTGTTTTATTCCGTCTGCTATTGTTTCAATTGCCTTTTCAAATTCTCCTTGTTCATAAAGTAAATCGGAATAATCCAGCCAGATTTCATGGTCTTCAGTAGAAAGGAAAATTACTTTTTCATAAGCTATTTCTGCTTCTTCCATAAAGCCAATTTTTCTTTGAAAATCGCCAAATACATGCCAATATTCTGCATTTGTATCGTCAATACTTATTGCTTTTTTTATATAATGAATAGCTTCATTTATTCTGTCCTGAAATTCTAAAACAATGCCTATCCCAAGCCATGCATCAGCATGTTGAGGGTCTAATTTTATTGCTTTGTTGTAATGCAAAAGTGCACTGTCAAATTTATCTTGCTTTTCAAAGCACTCGCCAATGTAATAATGGGTAATGGCAGTTTGCTCTTCAAATCCAAATGTTTCTTTGTAACATTGAATGGCATCATCAAAACGTGCAAGATTTGCAAGTGAATTTCCTTTGTTAAAATAAGCAGAAGAAAATTCTTGGTCAATAGCGATAGCATAATCATATGCATCTATTGCTTTTTCATATTCCCCAAGCTGATTGTGAGCAATTCCTAAATTAAACCAAGCTGATTTGCCGTATGGCTTTTTGTCAAGATATTCGGTAAAGAAAGTTACAGACTCTTTGTGATTGCTGCTTAATTCATAGCAAAAAGCTAATTCATAAATAGCTGCTTCATTATCGGGATTGGTTTCCAATGCTTTTTTAAGATAATAGATAGCATCATTGTAACGGCTTGTATTCTCAAATTCAAAAGCCATACACAGATAGACTTCATCCAAATCTTCGGCATGTTCAGCAGCTTTTTTATAGTTTTCTATCGCTTG
>CAYPEC010000062.1:0-7060 GCA_964409625.1 uncultured Bacteroidia bacterium
TAAACTTTCAAGTAGAACACCATTTGTTCCCAAGAATCTGCCATGTGCATTATCCTGAAATTGCTCCTATTGTAAAACAAACTGCTGAAGAGTTTGGTGTTCCTTATTTGGAGAATAAAACTTTCGGAGAAGCCTTCCGCTCACACGTTCGCACACTTCAAAGATTCGGGAAACTTCCTGATATCAACGAAGCATTAGCATAAATTTTTCTTGTATGCCTTTCCAATTTCAACCTACTTTGGAAAATGAATTTGTAAAAATTCAACCGCTTAAAGCAAGTGATTTTGATTTACTATTTAGTATTGCTTCCGATCCTTTGCTATGGGAACAACACCCCAGCAGAACTCGCTACCAAAGAGATGTATTTGAAGTATTCTTTAAAGGGGCTATAGAATCAAAAGGTGCTTTTTTAGTGTTGAATGCTAAGACTGGAGAAGTAATCGGAAGTTCTCGTTTTTACGATTACGATGAAGAAAAAAAGTGTGTTGCCATTGGTTACACTTTTGTTGCCCGCAGCCACTGGGGAAAGGGATATAATCCCGCACTAAAAAGATTAATGATGGAACATGCTTTTCAAAATGTAGATAAAATCATTTTTCATATTGGCGCATCAAACATTCGTTCACAAAAAGCAATTGAGAAGATTGGCGCTAAGAAAATAGGAGAAGCCGAAATTTCTTATTACGGAGAACGAAACAATCTGAACTTTATTTATCAAATAGAAAAGAGAGATTGGAAGAGTGGCAATGAATAAATCTTTTTAAATTTGTACTGAAATGAAAACCGTAATTATAAAAATAGAAAAAGAATCTTCGCTAAAACTTATTCTTGATTTTGTGAAAAAGCTAAAGCTAAAAGCAAAAGTTGTAGAATCAGAAAAAAATAAAGAGCAAGAAGAATGGAGTAGCTTTTCTGCAAAGGGGCTTGCCAATGCCTATGGCAAAGACGAACCCGATTATACATTAAATATGGTCAAAGAACCTAATCCTGCATACAAGCGGAAGAAATGAGAGCAGGAGATATTATTTTATTTGCTTTGCCACAAGCAGATGGGAAAATTAAATTACGCCCCGTATTACTTTTAAAAGAATTACCTAAATATTCCGATTGGTTAGTTTGCGGAATAAGTTCTCAATTGCATCAAGAAATTTTGGGATTTGATTTATTGCTTTACTCAACGCATCCCGATTTTAAAAGTTCGGGGTTGCTACACTCTGGGCTTATTCGTTTAGGATTTTTAGCTACCGTTCCCTCCAAAGAAATAGCAGGTAAAATTGGAAGCATTAGCGAAAGCACACTAAACGTTTTATTAAATAGACTTCGCGATTACCTTATTGGATAACCCCTCTCCTACTTAATATCTTTTTTAATCTTCAATTCCGGATTCTTCGGAAGATGTTTTGCAACTGTTTTCTTGTAATTTGATTCGGTAGTTGCATATTCATTTGCAAGAACGCTTATTGCTTCTAACTGTGTGCTGTTTGGCTTTGCCTCCATTCCGCAGAATGTTCCATAAAGCGTAGAAACTTTTTCGCGCAATCTTTCCTCATCAGCAAAAATAGATGCTTTGGTTGTTGCCATAAATTGTCCTTTTGTTTTTTGCAAATCATCGTAAAACGCTTTTGCATTTTTGTTTTTGTTAAACAAAACAGTATCTGCTTTCAAACTTTTTTGATAAAAAGAAATACTGTCTATCGTTGTGTTAATTTGATTGTAGAGAACCAACAGTTGTGTTGCTTTTTCGTTCACCAATTTTCTGTCTTCTAAAGTCAAATCTTTATTGCTTGCATCGTGTATGCATTTTAAATTTCCTGTGTAGTCTTTATCTTTTAGTTTTAGTTTCACGGTGTAGTTTCCGGGCATTACCATAGGAGCTGTAAATCCTGCTCCATCCATTTTTGTGCTACCGGCAGCTACTTTCGGAGGCGTTCCTCTTAAGTTCCAATACACTTTATTTATTCCTCTGCGAATTGAACCTGGGATAGATTGCACAAGTGCGCCTTTATCATCATAAATTTCTACTACTACTTTTCCAGAGTTTAATCTTTGCTTCATGTAGTATGTAATCGGAGGTGTTTCAGGAGGATTGCCTGTTCCCCATCCGCCAGAAACTTCTGGTCCGCCCCATCCCATTTTGCCATTTGATAAAGTAATTTCAGGAGTTGGGAATAAATAAACATCTTGATCTAAAATATCTTTTGTAAGATTACTCATTGGGCGAATATCATCCAAAATATAAATTCCTCTTCCGTGTGTGCCTATAATTAAATCATGTGTTTTTGGATGAATTTGGATATCGCGCACCAATGCATATTCAGGAATATTATTTTTCATACGGAACCAATTTGCTCCACCATCAAGTGTTGAAAATAATCCCATCTCTGTTCCTAAAAACAACAAGTTTTTATTTTCGAAATCTTCTTTGATTTTATGTGCAAAGCCCGTAAACTCTGTGCTGTTAATACGAGTCCATGTTTTACCCATATCCGTACTTTTTCCAAGATATGTTTTGTGGTCGCCATACATGTGATTTTCGAAAGTTGCATACACTGTGTTTTTATCAAACTGCGATGGCTGAATACTACTCACCCAAGCTTGTGCAGCGATTCCGCTTTTCGCAACATTAGCCGAAACATTTGTCCACGCATTTCCTCCATCTGTTGTGTATTGCAGGTTTCCGTCATCTGTTCCTACCCAAACAAGATTCTCGTCTAAAGAAGACTCAGCAATAGTAAAGATGGTACAATGATTTTCTGCTGAAGTATTATCAGCGCTTAACCCTCCGCTATCTTCTTGTTTCAATTTCTTTGGGTCGTTGGTTGTAAGGTCTGGTGATATACGTTTCCAGTTTCTTCCTTGGTCGGTTGATTTGTAAAGAAATTGCGAACCTACATAAAGATTCTTCGGATTTTTTGCTCCTGTAACTATTGGTGTATTCCAGTTCCAGCGAAGTTTATCTGTTTTTTCATTTGCTGTTTTTTGTGGCTGAATAAATTCAGATTTCATTGTTGTTAAATCTGTTCTATTCATATTTCCTCCTTGATATTCGGAGTAAACTGTTTTTCCGTCAATATCAGGAACAGTCCAGAATCCATCACCTCCATTTACTCTATCCCAGTTTCCATTTCCTATTCCTCCGGGTGCTGCACTTGGCGCAGTCCAACTACCATTGTCTTGTAATCCACCATAAACATTATAAGGTTCTTTCATATCGTAAGCCACATGATAAAATTGTCCTACAGGTAAGCCATGATTAAACTGCCATGTTACACCCTTGTCAATGCTTGTATACATTCCACCATCTGTTCCAACATAAATAATATTGGTGTAAAATGGATTTATCCAAATCGCGTGCATATCGCTGTGTACCCATCCTCCATCGCTACTCGCTTCACTAAAAGAATATCCTCCATCGCTGCTGTATGCAAACTGAAATGCTGGACGATACACTCTTTTCGGGTCTTTCGGGTCAACAGCTATCGTGCTGAAATAAAAAGGTCGAGCAACTGTATTCATCGTTGCGCTTTGGCTCTTCCATGATTCGCCTCCATCAGCAGAAATATACAATCCTGTTTTGTTGCTTTCTACAATTGCCAACATTTGTTTTGGGTCGCTTGGAGCAAGACACATAGCGATTCTTCCAAAAGGTTTTGGAGGCAATCCATTTGTAATTTCTTTCCAAGTTTTTCCTCCATCTGTTGTTTTGTAAAGTCCGCTTGTTTTGCCTCCGGAGTTGAAGCTGTAGGGTTGTCTACGGAATTCCCACATCGATGCAAATAAAATACTTGGATTGTTTGGATCCATTAATATTTCGGCACATCCAGTTTTTTCATCAATATAAAATATCTTTTCCCAAGTTTCTCCACCATTGGTAGATTTGTATAACCCTCTATGTTTGCTGTTACTCCAAAGCGCTCCTGGCGCAGCAACATAAATTGTATTTGGGTCTTGCGGATTGATGATAATTCTTGAAATATGTTCTGTGCTGTCTAATCCTATTTTCTTCCAGTTGTCCCCGCCATCGGTGCTTTTATACATTCCGTTTCCGATAGAAACAGAGTTCCGCATATTGCTTTCACCCGTTCCAACATAAATGGTTGAAGGCGTTTGTTGGTCAATCGCAAGCGCGCCAATTGACTGACAATACTTATCAAACATGGGTTTGTAGGAAGCTCCTGCATTGGTCGATTTCCAAACCCCGCCACCTGCAGTTCCTATAAAAATAGTTTTACCTTCATCTTTCAATGTTCCGTCAATTGATGTTATTCTTCCACTCATAGTTCCAGGACCAAGAGCGCGAGCTTCCATGGTTCCGAACATTGCAGAGTTAACGCTTGACTGAGCACTTGCATTAATTGTAGCAAGTGAGATAGCAAAAACAAATAATTTTTTCATGGGATGTTTAATATGTGTTTATAGAGATTGCTTCTTCTGATAAATCAGAATTGCAATGAGGAATATTTTAGTTTGCTGGTTTAAAAATCGACTCGTCAATTTTCGGATTGATTTCCAATTTCACAACTTCTGTTTCTCCCCATCCAGCAACAACATTCATTGGAAAAACAATTCCTTCGTCTAACTTTTTAAAATTTGAAAAGAAAGAATCCATTTCTTGCTCTTGCCCATCCGCCTTAACTTTCGTAGTTCTTTTGATTACATAATAATTTGATGGATCAATGTAGTATGTAGATTCCATTCCATCCTTCGAAGTCATTTTTAATTTGAAACATTCTGTTCCATCTACATCATCTTTCCCAATATATTCCAACTTTTTGCCAAGCTCTTTGTAAGTCAAAAACTCATCTTGAATGTATAAATCTTCCTGTGCGTTTTTTACATCATCTGCTGTCATAGCTTCTGGTTTCATCTGCCCTTGAAAAGGCATGAAAGTCCAACCTTCGGTATTAGTAACAATGTTGTAGCCCACCATTCCCATTACAGAAATATCCTGACGCATTGCTTTTTTATCAATTTGTGTAATGGTCATTTGAATATCTGCTCCCTGAGCTTTCATAATGCCTTCGGAACGAATGCTTTTTATTTTTTCCCAATTCTTTTTTCCGCCAATGGCTTCGATATGTTTAGCTACTATCTCATCGAGAGTTTGTGCAAACGCACCTATTGAAAATACTCCGAAACAAATTGCTGTGATTATTTTTTTCATTGCTTTTTAATTTAATGTTTTACCAAATGTAATGGAAATAAAATGAAGCAACAAAAATATTTGATGAACGGAAAATTGGGAGGATGAAATTTATTTTTTCTCTCTTGGCTTGTCGCTTTCGTAATTTCTCAATGATTTAAACCAAGCAGTGAGTGCGGTTTTTTGAGCATCATTAAGTTTTGCATCGCTGTGCATAAGCGTGTACGATTCCGTTGGCATCTCACCTTCTTCAATAAACTCAATGCATTCTTTTAGTTTGTGATCCGCTTTGCGGGAAGAGAAATCAGCCCATTCAGAAAAATTCAACTCGTCTTTGCCTTCGTCCACATGATGTTTTATCCACCATGAAACAGGAGCTATTTGTGTGTACCAAGGATATTTCACTTCATTTGAATGGCAATCGTAACAAGAAGTTCGGATAACCGAAGCAAGCTCTGCAGAAGTATTTGTTACAGTTAAAAAATCTTTTTCAGGAGCTGATGTTGGGTTTGTTGTATCTATTCTGAATGCTTGCATCACCAATAAAATCAACGCTAATGCAATTAGAACTTTTTTTCCTGTAATCCTTTTTAATACTGACATAAATTATTTTTTGTTGGTCGCAAATGTATAAAAAGCTTTTTCGCTTATCTATTTTATTTGCAACACTTCTGTGTAGTACTTCTTTATTCTCGGAGAAAATAAAACCAATATCCAAAGTGCTGGAATTACTATTGACCAATAAGGTCTCAATGGACCCACCATAAGATACGGATTGTTAGAATCATTGTCGCTTAAGAAGACTATTTCTAATGTATTAAGCAAAATATATAAAGCTAAAAACAAAATATTGAAATATCTTGAACGCATTCTTTTCCCCAAGATATGGCTTCTTCTTATCTGATATAATGTTGCCAAAAAAGTTACAGCGTATGGCATAAATATCTGCCACCCTGTTGTAGGAATAATAGATTCATAAAATTCTTTTGATGCAACAATTTTAATAAACAGCGCGACAAGCGTAACCGCAAACGAGAAAATAAAAAACAATCTTAATTCAATTGGAGCCAAAGAAAAGTTTGACTTAAATATTTCCCAAGAAGAACCTCTATTTTCATTCATGGCTTTGTTGTTTTAGTGTTTGGTCAAAAGTATTATTTTTCTTCCGCAATAAAAAGCCCCTTTCAATTTCTCGAAAGGGGCTTTACTCAATCTTCGCTGCCAAACTTTTTGTACCTTTGCATCCCTTTTAACAAAAGATGTTCAGAGAATATGATGTAATAGTAGTAGGTGCTGGTCATGCGGGCTGTGAAGCTGCGGCAGCCGCTGCCAATATGGGCTCCAAGGTTCTGTTGGTAACTATGAACATGCAAACCATTGCCCAGATGAGCTGCAACCCCGCTATGGGCGGCATTGCCAAAGGACAGATAGTACGCGAGATTGATGCCCTTGGCGGATATTCGGGTGTTGTATCGGATAAAACTGCTATACAGTTTCGTATGCTTAACCGCTCGAAAGGTCCTGCCATGTGGAGCCCCCGCACTCAAAACGATAGAGCTCGCTTTGCTGAAGAGTGGAGATTAATGCTGGAGCAAACGCCTAATGTTGATTTCTTTCAGGACATGGCAAAAGAGCTGCTGGTAAAGGATGGAACGGTTGTTGGCATTGTTACAGGCATGGGTGTTGAAATACACGCCAAGGCGGTGGTACTCACTAACGGAACTTTCCTCAACGGAATAATACACATAGGCGAAAAACAATTTGGAGGCGGTCGCTCAGGCGAAAAGGCATCTACAGGTATTACAGAGCAGTTACTTTCTCTCGGCTTCGAAAGCGGAAGAATGAAAACCGGAACTCCTCCACGCATTGATGGCAGAACACTTGATTATTCTAAAATGGAAGTTCAGGATGGAGATG
>CAYPEC010000063.1:0-7000 GCA_964409625.1 uncultured Bacteroidia bacterium
GGGTTTAGCAACTGTAGAAGTACTCGAAGCTTGAGCAATTTGATTTTGAACCATCGGTTTGTTTTCAGCAAAGTTTGTTTTTGATGGATTGGCATCTACATAAACGGTAAGTTTTTTGCCTGGCTTTACGTATTTAGAACGCAATCCATTCCATTCCATTATTTCGCTTACGGTGCACTTATACTTTCTGGCAATTACAGCCAAAGATTCTCCTTTTCTAACCGAGTGCAATTTCATGGTTTGCTGCGCAGCTAAAAACTGATTTGATAAAGTATCTTTCTTTAAGTAATCATAAATAGCAGTTTCGTTGGTAATAAAACTTCCCATGTATGCTTTTGGCAAACACAAACTATTTTTTTCTTTTTCACCTAAAGGAATAACATTCTTTTTATAACAAGGATTAAGGTATTTAATTTCTTCGGTAGAAATTCCAAGCACATTAGAGATTTGTTCGAAAGTAATTTGTTGTTGAATAGTAACAGTATCTACTTCCATAAAAACTCTTTTTGGTGTTGCAGAATACAAGTTGTGTTCTCCTGCATAATTCATTACATAGTTTACAGCAATAAAAGCAGGCACATATCCTTGTGTTTCTCTTGGCAGATAAGGGCGAATTTCCCAATACGTATGTTTTCCGCCTGAGCGTCTGATGGCTTTATTGATACTGCCAGGACCAGCATTGTATGCTGCCAACACCATTTGCCAATCGCCAAACATTTCGTACAAAAACTTCATGTATTCGCAAGATGCAACAGTAGCTTGAAGTGGGTCAGAGCGTTCATCAATATAAGATGAAACTTTAAGTCCGTACATTTTTCCAGTGCCGTACATAAACTGCCAAAGCCCTACTGCTCCAGCTCTTGAGCGAGCGCTTGGATTTAATGCGGATTCGCAAATTGCTAAATATTTTAGTTCAAGTGGTAGGTTATAGCGGTCAAGAACTTCTTCAAACATTGGGAAATACAATTGCGACAATGCCAATACTCTTGAAACAAGTTCTCTTTTTCTTACTGCATAAAGTTCTATATAACCTTTTACGGCATCATTATAAATCAAATCAAAAGGAGATTGAGCATCTAGCTTTGCAAGTCGAGCTGCATATACGGATTCATCAAAGCGAGGAACAGAATCCTGAGGGATAAGATTTCTTGGAACTTTTGAATACGGTTTTAATGCCTCTTTTTCAAAATAGTGATACTGCGCTAAACTATCAAGCATAGCAGCAATAGGGTCATCTGCAATGCTCAAGCCGGTAGAATCCTTCACCTGAGCATTTGTTTGTGTTACAAGCCCCGCTACAAGTAAAAAAGAAGCAATATGTTTTTTAAAATTTTGCACTCTGTTGGTTTATACGCTTAGCAACAAATAAGGTTTTACTGCCAAGTACATTCTGCAATGATAAATAAAAATGTTTAGTTTGCAAACTTTGTAAAACGGAGTTCTTAACGTGCCATTGTTAGTTAATCATTTACGAAAAAAGGCGAAGAATATTCTTCGCCTTTTATAAGCATTTTTAAAAAATACTTAGTCGCTGATGATGGCAGAAAGCAGTCTTGTATAAGGTCCGCTTTTACTGTTATCGCTACTGTTTATCCATCTTGCGTAGATGTACACCCTTTTACCTGCATCTGCCACATTCAAATGCAAAATAAATTTAGACTTGGATGACACAAACACATTCGGAAGCCCATTTGGAGAAACAGGTGCAGCGCCTCCTACCTGATAACGTATTTCTACCGCATTAGCATCTGGGTGCATGGATGGGTGAGTGCTATCGCTATCAACTCTGCAAACTATTCTTAACTGTGCTCCCGATAAAGCTTGTATTGTAATTTCGGGTGCAGTAGTAATAATAGGGCGAGGCGATGGCTCTGCATCGCGTTTATGCAAGTTGAGTGTTTCACGGTCATCCTCTATCAATTTAGTTTCAGGAATATCGCTATACAACCTGCGTAACTCTGTTTCAACATTTCCCCGAATTGTATTTTTCTCATTGGTGATTGCGGTGGTACGCAAATCCGGATTTTGACTTTTCGGAAAAATGGCTGCCCATTGGTTATACAATGCCCATAATGGATGTAGCCCATCGTAGGTCATTCCCAATCTAAATATCCTGTCGGGTAGTATAGAAGGAAATGTTGGGTCTGGAACAATTGTTCCTATTAAATAGGTAACAACTTGAAGAAAGTAGATGTGAAATTCAGCATCTCTAGTTGGAAAAATGTTTCTTCTTAACATGACTTTTAAATTTTAATTAGTAATTATTTAATTCTCTCTTCCTTTTTGTGTACGCTATCTCATCGTACATGTACGGTACTGTTTCGTACAATAGTTCTAAGTTCTCGTACATGTACGGAATGTTTCCGTACATACATTCTAAGTTCCCGTACATAAGTTCTATCTTCTCGTACATGTACCATACCTTGTGAAGCTAAGGAGGGTGGTCAGATTCTGTATAATTTCTTTTGCGGTTCATTTTCTTTTCGTGTTTTGCATGTAAACGAACCCGCAAACCCTTTAGTATAAACAGATGTAGAATTAGTTGTTAAATAGTTTTTAACTCTATAAAATAATTTTTAAAAATCTCCGTTGAACGCGCGCGAGTGAGAGCAGGGGAAGTGGAGGAAATTAAAAGCACAAAATAAAAAAACGCCTTGTATTTTGTACAAGACGTTTTTGCTTTTGTCATTCCGAATTTATTTCGGAATCCTATGTTTTATGAGATACTGAAACAAGTTCAGTATGACACATAGCTATTTTTGTTTAACCATTTTTTTAGTATCAACTACTTTCCCATCTACAATAAGTGCATAGCTGTATACACCATTGCTGAGGTCATTGGCAAATACATTTAATTGCCCTGCGCCTTTTTCGTTTATATCAATGGCTTTTATAAGCTGCCCTGCTGCATTGTAAAATAATATTTGCGCAAAACCTGAACCCTCTGGTATGTTATAAGTAATTGTAGTTTGCTCATTAAAAGGATTTGGAGCATTTTGGTTTAATACCACAATATGCTTATCGCTTAACTCTACATCTTTTACAGTAACTGCGCTTGATTGTATCATTGCATGATTACCATTATTCCATGGCTGGTCATTAATTATTGTAAGTAGCGAATCGATTTGTGATTGCTGAGTAGAATCTTTTTTCGCCTGTTCTTTCATGCCTTGAATTAAGATGGCTATAAAAGCGTTGTAATTTAATCCTTTAAACTTTATTTCATCATAAATTTTGTTTCCTAATGAATCATATTTAGCTGGGTGTGTATTTTCGGAAACCAGTTCAGGAAGTATAAGTTCTACCTCCTGAGCAATTAGCCCATATTGTTTACCTTGAGAAAGATGCATACTTGGATAATCTGCTGTTCTATAATTAAATGTTCTTGGCTCTAGTTGTTTTATTATGTCAACTGCATTTGTAATATCAACTATATCTTTTTTTAGTTTTTCATCTGAGCCAAAAATAGTTCCTCCAACATATGTTTGCCCATCAAAATATCCAGCCCAATTATTTAAGCCTGTATTCACCGTTCCATACACAGCATAGTTATTTATTCCTCCACAAGCCCAAGCATTTACTCCATAGTTATATAAGGTTCCTCCAGGACCATTTGCATTTGCATAATAATAACCTGCAGCATTTTCATTTGAATTACCTGTAGCTGAAGCAAAAGCTGCAATGTTGAAACTTAACCCATTTCGATTTGCTTCAATATAAGCAGCAGGGGGGTCAAATGCAATAGAACTCTCACAAGTACTTTTATCGGCACCACCAACATTAACATGCAATTTTGCAATTGGTAAAGTTCCTATTCCAACTCTTCCTGTACTATTAGTAATCCCATCAAATGAAAAATCATTGCTTGCAAGTTCAATGTTGGTAGGGTCGTGAAGTGTTCCCCCTAAAACAATATGCGGATTAGCATTTGTCACATCTGTCTGTACAGTTAATCCATTATCTGCATCCATAGCTCCGCCACCGCCATCAACCAAAATAACATCACCATTATCATCTACACTCAAAACCGTGTTTGATGAGTTTGCTGTTGCATCTACAGCCATTGTAGCATCAAGATTTGAAAAACGCAAACCGCTTCGAGTAGGGCTTGAAGCAGAAGAAAGAATTTCAAGTGTGTTTTGAGGGTCTAAATTTGGAGTCTGAAAATCACCTATTCCCAATCTGGGATTTGTTCCATCTGTCCAAAAATGCCCTAACTCAAGACCATCTGCACCAGATGAAATTCCATTTGTAGCCACCACAGCGCCAGTAAAAATAAATCGCATTCGGTCTCCATTTGTAAATTGCGAAGGGTCATTACCAAAATTAATAATTGCCTCTGTTCTTTCGCCATCAATATTTTTTAACCCGATATACATATTGTCTGAGTTAACATCAGAAAGGACTCCTACATTCATCCAATCTCGATACCCTCCAGATTGATTAACTATATTACCTATATGTAGCATGGTTGATGGGTCAGTATTGCCAATACCTACATTTCCAACTCTAACTGGATAAGTGGTTGAGGTATTTGGAGGGAAAAGATTCGGTGTTGTAGCCCCTACGATGGTCATACGTTGAGCATTAGCTGTAAAAAAATTAATTGGCTCTGCTTCACGCTGACGAATTTCGGCAATACCTGTAGCAATAATTCCAATATCGAAACCATCGGTAGCTGTAATTCCTGTAGAATTATTAGTTAATTTTAGAAAATTGGCTATAACAGGTAATCCTGTTTGATGTAAATGCAAACGTGCGGCAGGAGCAAAGCCAGCAGGTAAATTATTTCCCATTGCTATTCTCCCATCTATTGGTGATGTTCCTCCTGGCATAATAATCATGCGATTTCTTGTTCCTTGGGTTTGAAAAATAATGGGAAGATTCGGAATTGTTTTTAAAGTTAGTGGAACTGTACTGCCTGCTCTTGCTCCCAGAAATTCAGTTCCAAATATTAAATTGCCACCTGTATTCCAATCCTGAGCATTTACAGCAATAGGTATAATACCTATTGCTGCCAAAATAAATTTCTTTAAATATTTCATAGTAATTCGGTTTTAATTGATTAGTAATTTGATTGTTTTATAATTATTTTTTGACTGAATGATTGCAATGTAAACTCCTTTACTTATCTCTTTTGTTGGTATTTCAGTACGATTACTATTTACTTCTTTAGTTGATGAAATTGTCTGACCAACAATATTTACAAGCTGGATATTTTCTATATTATTGTTGGAAATAAAATAAATAGCATCATCTTTATAAAAAACACTTATTTCATCTTCCTTATTTATCTTATTTATACTTGTTGTCGTATCACTTACTTCAACATCATCTATATAATAAACTCCAAAATTTGAACACCCATTGCATAAAGAAAGAGTATCAGTATTTGCATCATCAAAAAAATTACCGATTGCTAAGAAACTGTATGCTGAGTCAGCAGTAACATATCCACTAATGGTAGTCCAATTAGTAGTATCACTTATAATGCTGTTAGTATAAATATGTGCAAAATTGTTTATCGGAGGCGTATTTATCGAATCGTAAGCAACAGTACTGAATCTTAATCCTAACTTATTTGTTTGTAATGAATAGCCATTTAATGTTCCTGGGCTACATTTAAAAGCCACATAATATGTACGCCCTATTATCATTGGCGATGTAAGGGAAATTCCAATTAATTCGCGATAAAGAAATGTTGGCGAATAAGTCCATAAATCAGCATAAGCATTACCTGTAGCCGCAAATTGATAGCCGATAGCATTTGATGGAACACCAAAAGGAGAGGGGTTAGAGCAGCTATTGAAATAATCAGGAGTTTCACCGCAATTTTTCCATCCTGTTGCCATGGAGATATATTGTCCGCAAGAAGAGAAAGTTTCGAACGATGGGTTCGGACACAAATTGGTTTGCGCTTGCGAAGCAAACGCAAATAGAAAGAGAAATATGTAAAGTGTTTTTTTCATTTAACTAATATAGAGTAAATTAACTATGCTACAAAATAAAAAACAAAAAGAAAGAAAACGCTACTTGCCGTTTGTTAAATAATTCGAGAAATTAAAGAGCGCTTGCTCTTCAAAAGATTTTCCCATTAATTGTATTCCAAAAGGCATATTGTTGGAGTGTTTACCCATAGGCAATGAGATTGCAGGCACTCCGGTTAAATTAGCCAATACAGTAAAGATGTCTTCTAAATACATTTTAATTGGGTCAGCAGAGTTTTTCCCAAACTGAAATGCAGTGCCAGGTGTAGTTGGGGTTAGTATAAAATCGTAATTGGTAAAAATTTCATTCACTTTGTTTTGCAACACTCTGCGCACCTTTTGTCCTTGCGAGTAATAAGCATCGTAATATCCGGCACTCAACACAAATGTTCCGAGCATAATTCTTCTTTTTACTTCTTTGCCAAACCCTTCGCTGCGTGATTTTTTGTAAGTAGAATCAAGGTCGGTAGCATTCTTGCTTCTGTATCCGTAATGCACTCCATCGTAGCGTGCAAGGTTTGAAGATGCTTCGGCAGTGGTGAGTACATAATAAGCAGGTACTAAATAATCGAGATAAGGAAAATCAACGGCTTCAACTGTATGTCCCTCGCTTTTTAGTTTTGCTACCAAATCAAAAAAGTATTTCTTTATCTCTGAGTCTAAGCCCTCATTCTCTACACAGTCTTTCAAGTAAGCTATTTTAACTTTTTCCTTTTTCTGATTTGCTTCCAAGTATTTTTCTACAGGTTTTGAAGAAGCTGTGCTATCGTAATCATCTGCTCCAGCCATTACTTCCATTATCAATGCAGCATCCTCCACATTTTTAGTAAGTGGTCCTATTTGGTCAAAAGAAGAAGCATAAGCAATAGCTCCATAGCGCGAAACTCTTCCGTAAGTGGGTTTGTAGCCAACTATTCCGCAAAAAGATGCTGGCTGACGAATAGAACCTCCTGTATCCGTTCCAAGCGCAGCAGTACACATATTAGCAGCCACCGCAGCAGCCGAGCCGCCCG
>CAYPEC010000064.1:0-6869 GCA_964409625.1 uncultured Bacteroidia bacterium
ATTAACTGTGAAGAATTTTCGATAAATTGCTTTTTATCCTTGAAATAGAAAAACTCCCCAAAATTATTTTTCATTGTTATGAACTGCCTTTATGCATTCCAGAATTCCTTGCCCCATATCGATATATGGATTTGCAACAAGTTTTTTACTTACACTCGGGTCGAATGAATAAGGTGTGTATTTATAATGTGATTTATATCCGTCATTTGCCAATTCAATTTTCACTTTTTGTCCAAGCATTTCATTAATCATATTGAACAATTCCACACGTTTCATTTTTTCTACACCTGTTAATGTAACATGTATATTTTCGAAATCTGCACTTTCAATTATATCAACCGAAAGTTTGGCAGCATCAAGCGCATGTATATACTCGCGAATCTCTTCCCCATCGCCTTTGTGATTAATCTTGTTAGTTTTAACTGCTTCTTCAACTAGTGAGTATATGTAATTGTTGTCAAAATTTTTCTCACTATAAACCGAACCATATCTCAATATTGTATAAGGAAGATTGTATTTCTTATGATATTCTTCAACTATTTTTTCAGATGTCAGTTTGCTAATGCCATAGAATGAACCTTTATTACTAGTAGCATAAGCGCTGCTTGCATAAACAAATCGTGAAATCTTTTTTGACTTTAATGATTCAAGAATATTCAAATTGCCAATAACATTTAACGTTATTGTTTCTAGTGGCTGCTCAACAGCTTTCTCAAGATTAGCAAATCCAGCAAGATTATAAACTATGTCTGCTTTAGAAATAACTTTTTCTACTTCAGACTTTTCAAGAATATTGCACTTCTCATATTTTACATTTGGAATAGAAGATGATGCAATATCAGCAACTATAACCTGATATTTTCTTTTCAATAATTCTTCGGCTAAATAGGAACCCAAAAAGCCAGAACCACCAAATATGACAACAGTTTTACTCATTTTGTTATTTTAATTTCGACATTTCTTCACGAACTTTTTCTCCCAAAAAGAAAAAATCTAAGCTAAAAGCTAAGAAGGTATAACCAGCATTAATTTTTTCTTCGAGCAACTTATAATCCGGCTTAATTACATGAAAGCCCAATGGCTTCTTCATTTTTTTACATGCGGCTTCAACTTTTACAAGAGCCTCCTTTACTTCTTTTTTATCATACTCACCAGGTATTCCCATTGATGCAGATAAATCATAAGGACCAATCATAATTCCATCTATTCCATCAGTAGAGAGAATACTTTCAATATTTTCAACTGATTTTATATGCTCTACTTGTGCTATCACAACGGCTTCCTCTGTAAGCCATTCTTTATACTTTTCGAATCCTATTCCATAATTCTGAGCTCTTGCAAGTCCTACCCCCCTTGTTCCTACCGGAGGATACTTTGCATTTTGAACTGCCTTAATTGCATCTTCTTTTGAGTTTACCATCGGAACAATAATACCATCAGCACCTGCATCCATAACTCTTTTAATCACCACATCATCATTTTTCGGAACTCTAACCAACGCTTTTTTCCCAAATCGTTGAATATGCGCTATCAATTCTTGAGCCTTTTCAAGTTCAATAACACTATGCTCCATATCAATTGTTATCCATTCAAAATCAGCAGTAGCCAATACTTCAACTACCGATTGATGACCTATTGTAAGCCATGTACCAATTGTTAGTTGGTTATTCATGAGCTTATTTTTCAAACTGTTTTTTTGCACTTTTATTTATTTTGAAATGATTTATTTAAGTTGAAGATAGGCAATTTTTCGCTATGCGAATTGATGTAAGGAAAAGGTTCGATTTCAGATTTTTTTCTTTTGCGTACTTCTATAAAAAGTTTTAACAAATACGCACAAAACATAATTGGCTGAAATGGTTTTATTGTAGCCGAAAGTTTCGCTGCTCTCCATGCAAGAACTGAATTTCGCATTGGATGAATTTTATGCTCGTTGAAAAACAATGTTCTATCTCTGATTGTATCCGGGAACATTGGGTTCAACTTATTTTCTTTATCTCTCACAATAACATTAATTCCATCAAGCCAACCTTTCCAAGCTTCTTCAAGTTCTTTACCTTTTAAATTTGCAGGATGTGAGCGACTATAACCTTCAAAAATTAATTTGTATTCATCATGCGATTCTAAAAAATCTCTATTTGCTTGGCGAACGTGATTATAATTTGAATTGTCAATTAAAATGATTGCATTGTCAGACAAATATTTTTTTGCCAAAAGAAGACAAACCAATTGACTTCTGTAATCATGAGGGCCATCAATAAAATAAAGTCCTATTTTTTTACCGTTCAGATATTTATCAAGTGTATTAAGCGCGTCTTCAAAATCAAGATTTATAAGCACAGAATTAGTTATTCCATTCTTATTTTTTAATTCATCAATAATTTTTTGATTTTTTTTATCAGCATCAAATTGAGCAAAGTTATCAATACCAAATACCTGAATATTTGGATTTGCCTTTGCAGTAGAAAGCAAAGACATTCCCTGAAAAACGCCTATTTCAACATAGCACTCATTCGGCTCAAGCAATTTTACCAATCGCTGCAGCATCCCAATCACCTTGCCTCCCGAAGCTCCATGTAATTCTAAAGAAATTAAAGGTCCTGATTTATCAGATTCCTCAATGGCTTTAGCAATATTTTGTATCCTATCACTCATTATTTATTATTTCGGTATAACATTTCGGCAAGTATAAAATCTTCTTCATAATCAATGTCAACTGCTTCCAATTTATTCACTTCAAACATCTGTGGTTTTAAACCAATTCTTTTATCACTTGCAGATGTAAATGAATTTCTTGAAAAAATATAAAAATTAGAATTTTCTTCAAATACGGGAGGTAGGTCCTGTGTTCTCAATAGTTCTGAAGGATTATGATTTATCGCTTTCCCATCTTGCCAATATAATCTAGACTGAATTCTTGTAACTGAAAATAATGAGTCGTAAATTGAAATATTTTTCAAATATTCATTTATCGCTTCATCAATCGTATTAGAAGAAATTAAAGGATTGGTGCTATGCGTCTGAATAAAATTTTGTTCTTCTTTTAGAACAGAAATATCGTGCTTAATAATTTCATTCATAGAAACAAAATCCCCACAAATTTCTTTTGGTCTATGAATAACCTGAACTCGGTCAAAGCTACTCAAAGCATCTGCTTTAATAACTTCGCTATCTGTATCAATTACAACTTTAGAAATATTTTTGGCAGCCAGAAGACTTTTTACAATTGCATGATACAAAGGTTTTCCAGCAAAGTTCCTCATGTTTTTATTCGGAACTCTTTCTGAATGACCTTTCATTGGAAGTAATGCAATCATAAAATATATTCTTCTTAATTCAATTAAATTTAAATCTGCCCGCAGATAACGCAAATTTTCGCTGATTTTTATCTGCGTAAATCAGCGGGAGAGTACTCATTTATATAAATTCGAAATAAAGCTTTTCGTTAACCAATATCTGAACCTCAACAACATTAATCCTTTTGATGGCGCGAATTTAAGTAAATAGAATAACATCAAAACAAAGGATGCTCCCCATTTAAAAAGTTCTTCCGCCATTCGTAAAACAATATTTCCTATTCCCATACTTCTAACTCTTATTGCCTCACTCTTCCCTACTCCAATTGTTTGTTGTTTCACAAAACCGATTTCAGTTCTTTCTTTCGGAACAAAATGATAAACTAATGCTTTCGGAAGATAAACCATTTTTTCATTTCCACTTTTAATTCGCATATACAAATCTTTTTCTTCACCACCTTCAAGCGTTCTGCCAATGCGACCAAGAGCTGTATTAAACAACCCATATTTTTCAAACGCTTCTTTTTTAAAAGTCATATTCGAACCTCTTGGATATTCATTTCCGGAAAATATTTTTTCTTCATCACCAGCATCAAAAAAACCAAACAAAGGGGCAAGATAGTTTGTAATCCACTTTGGTTCTTTCTGCATATAATGAAGCAATATCTTTCCTCCTATTGCTATCACATCTTTATTTTTTTCTAAATATTGATGCGATATTTTTAGAAACTCAATATCTAGGTAAGCATCATCATCAACAAAAGTTATATAGTTTCCTGATGATTCTGAAACACCTCTATTCCTTGCAAAAGACAATCCTTGCTGAGTTTCTTCAAAATATTTAAAATTCAAATTAGGATTTTCATTTTTAAAATTATCAGCAACTTCACGAGTAGAATCACTGCTATTATTATTTACAAAAATGATTTCAAACAAATTTTTATCAATTGTCTGTTTTTTTAAAGAATCTAAAACGAAAGGCAGAAACTTTTCGCGATTGTATGTACACAAAACTGCAGAAATCATTCCTTCTTATATTGAACAGTTGAGGCATATATAGCATATCCAACAAATAATAACAGAATAACGAATGCAACTGTTGAAATACTTGCACTTGTGCTATATAACTTTGGTTCAAATTTAAATTCAACTGTGTGCTTTCCCACTGAAATTTTCATTGCTCTTAAAACATAATTTGCTCTAAAATGTGGAGTTAAAGCTCCATCAACATAGGCATTCCAGCCATCGGCATAATAAATTTCAGAAAACACTGCAAGTTCATCTGCTGAAGAATTAAAATCATAGGTAAGGTGATTTGGTTTGTAACTTTTCAACTGAATAGTTGCAGAAGCATCATTTTTAGGAGAAAAATTATTTATATCTGATTTGAATCGTTCATCAACAACAGCAGTCTTTGAAGGATTAAAATCCGATAAAGAAGCAATTTCTTCATCTGCATTCTTCACCCATTTAACATCATTAACCAACCAAGCATTACCAAGCGCATAGCGATTTTGCAACGGAGGAGCTTCTTCATTATAAATAATGTATTTTGTATTCAGCATATTTAAAACACTTTGCTGTGAGAAAGCAATTCGTATTGCCGAATCGGTTGGAGTTGCTTGAAGCGTACGAAAAATAGTACTGATGTTATTCGATATTTGATGCTCTATTAATTCTTGATAACGCTTAAGTTTTGCACCGTGATAACCTCCAATAGATTTATGAAAGTAAGATGTTGAAGCATCATTAAAAGTATTTGCTGCAAGATTTAAAACTCGATAATCTGGATTAGTATCTTTCAATATTTCCAATGTAGCTGTGGATGCTTTGAATGGATTTTTCGCTTCCTGTTTTGAAACAAAACTCTTTTCATCTAAATACCTTTTGTTTACACTCCACATATCTGCAAGTATAATTATAGCAAGGGTTACATAAAGTAGTTTAGCATCAAATGGCTTTCGTAGGTAGAACCAAATTAAACCAGCAGCAAGTAATATCATAATGAAACTTCGAATGGCATCTGATTTAAATATTTCTATTCTCGCTCCTTCTATTGCTGGCATCATGGAATCAAGATAGTTTCTTACTTGATCATCAGAAACAGTTGAGTTACTTTTTTTAATCTGAGAATAAATTTCACTGTATTCATTTTCCTTACTAAAAGAATTGAAGGAAGTAGGCATTAAATACATCAGCAAACATAATCCTCCTGTAAGAGCAAAAGCAACATAAAACATTTTTTGCTTCTCAATGAGATTAGTAACGAACGGTATTTTTATTTTTTCTTTTAGAACCGAAGGCGATTTAATCAGTTTGTCTAAAACCAAGAAGGCAAGCAATGGAATTGTCAGCTCAGCAATTACCAATATCATTTCAACTGTTCGAAATTTATTATATCCAGGAAAATAATCGAGAAATAAATTTGTGAAAGACATGAAATTTCTTCCCCATGCTAAGAAAATAGAAAGGAGAGTTGTCCAAAATAAAAACCATTTAAAGGCACCATCTAAAACAAATAATGCGAGAACACATAAAAACATCACAACAGCACCAGCATACACAGGACCTGAAGTAAATGTTTTTCCACTTGTTGCTCCCCAATAACTATCGCTACTTGCCACTGCTTGCTGAAACTGTGGGTCAACTTTTTTTAATACATCTTTGTTAGAATTTCCAATATATCCAGATGCTCCACCTTTAAAATTTGGAATTAATAAGGTAAAAGTTTCACCTGCTCCATAGCTCCAAGCAGTTGCATAATCTCTGTCCAATCCAGAAGTTTTATTTTCAATATCATTTGTCAATTCCGATTTTCCGCGAGTAGTAGATTTACCATACTCGTATGTAGCCCAAAGATTTCCTGCATTACAACACACCGCAATAACTGCCGAAACCAAAAGAAACGAAACTGGCTTTATAATTTCCGTTATTTTTTTATTCTTAATGGCAAGATATAATTCAACCAAAAAATAAACCAGAAGAATTAAAAATAGATAATAGGTAATCTGCAAGTGATTACTAAAAATTTCAAGCGCCAAAAACAAAGCAGTTAAAGCACTTCCCAAAATATATTGTCCTCTAAAAGTTAATATAACACTTGCTAAAATCGGTGCCATATAACCTGTAGCATGAGCTTTAGAATTATGTCCTGCTTCAATGATTACAAAAAAGTAAGAAGAAAAAGCAAATGCAATTGCCCCGACAATAGAAAGCCAAGGATCAATCTTTAGTGTAAGAAGCAAAAAATAGAAACCGAGCAAATACAAAAACACAAGCCCGGCAGGGTGTGGTAACCACAAACGAAAAGCATCATCAAGATAAGATATAAAAGCACCGCCCCACTTAATTGAAATTTGATATGCCGGCATTCCTCCAAACATAGAGTTTGTCCAAAGTGCTTCTTCATTATTTTTTTCTCTAAAATCACGAATCTCTTTCGACATTCCTAAATAGGTAGTATTATCACTTTGTTTAATTTCTTTGCCTTTGAGTAAAGGGCTAAAATAGCTCAATGTAATACCAACAAACACAATAATCGCAACTATGTACGGAATGCTTTTTTTCATAAAT
>CAYPEC010000065.1:0-4676 GCA_964409625.1 uncultured Bacteroidia bacterium
AGGAGGATGCAATGGAGAATGTGGTCTAGATGCACACGAAAGAGGAAAAGCAAAAAAAGGAGGATTTGTCATAGTTAGAGCAACATCCTTAACTCTCGTTAATTAATTTAGATTTTTTAACTCTATTGAATGGTCATTTACAAAAGTAATCTTAGTAAGCAAATACAGAAAGTAATTCTTCTTTTCTGTATTTGTTTTTTTGATGGAAAACTATTTTCACAATCAAAAATTTCTTTAAATCAAAAATTTGATATTATTGTAGAATATAAGGCAAAATATTTATATGAAACCGATACAACAACCTATTTGTTACATCAGAAATATAATTATAAACCCACCTGTAGCAATATTATTTATTATGAATATAATTATAAAGATTCTAGTTCAACATATATAGATTCTTTAAATAATAGGTATCTAATTTATGATTCAAAAGAAAAAATTGCTTATTACAAAAGATTAACTTCCATAAATCAAACTAAAATTTTTAGTCCTTTGGTTTACGGATTTGATTCCGTCATGAACAAATATTGTTCGATTAAAAAAACATTTCCCTTTCAAAATCAATATAATTGCAACAAAGATTCTTCGGGAATTTTTGATTCCTGCACAGTAGTTGTAAACTATGATAAAAACAATATTCCAATTTCAATCATAACTACAATATGGATGGATTCTATGGTACAATACACCTCTCTCACAGTAAAAAAAATATTTAACAACGAAAAGCCGTGTATAATTTTTGCAGATGGCAAAATTGATAGCTTGAAAATTGTAAATTGTTTGCAGGGACAAGAAAAAAAATATGATAAATACGAAAATTTTAAAACAATAAATCTTTCATCCTTATTATTACCCTTTGCGTATTCCAATTTATCAAAAAAATTTTCTTTTAAAGAAGATTTGGATTCTCTTAATTTAGTCTTTTTATTTACTGAATACTGTTACCCATGTCATTTATTTATTGATGAAGTTTATAAATTGCTAAAAGTTTTAAAATATGAAAAAATAAAATTAATTGCTGTTTTAGCACCACCTAAATCTAATCTTCCTTCAAAGGCAGATAAAAAAATTATAGATAATGGATTTAATCTATTATTAGATTCTGAATCAAACTTTGAAAAAAAATACAATATAAATTCCTATCCTTTTTTTCTCATAGTAGATAAGCAAGGGAAAATAATTGATTATACGGTTGGATACAGAAAAGACGGAATTAATGATATAATCAACTTTATCCAAAAGCAAAAAATAGGAAAACCCCAGTAAGCGCGAAGCTGTGCTTAGTGTGTGAATAGAACAGTAAGCTAAGATTACAAATAATAAAGTCTCGAAGTAAAACTTCGCGCCTACATAAGAACAAACCAAAAGCCCCAGCTAATCACTTGGGCTTTTTTATTTTAAAACTTCCAATCGTATTTATCAATATCCATCAAGCAACTTTTCAGCAAATCAATACTTGCTCTAATGTCGCTTTTATCAGCCATTTCGATTACCTGATGAATATGTCGAGTAGGAATTGAAACCGCACCGCTAATAGAGCCACCAGGAGTATTTCTTTGAATGCTTGCTGTATCAGTTCCTCCAGCAGGAAGCAATTCCATTTGATATTTTATTTTGTGTTTCTCTGCCGTTTTTTTCATGAATTCAACCATACGATAATCACAAATAGTTGATGAATCCATAATTTTAATTGCAGTACCACCACCAAGTTTTGTTACCATTTCTTGTGGCTTTGCTCCCGGAACATCATAGGCAATAGTTGTATCCAATCCAAAACCAAAATCAGGTTGAATTTTTTGTGCTGATGCCATCGCACCTCTTATCCCAACCTCTTCCTGAACAGTAAATACGGCATACACATCATAAGGATTATTTTTTAATTCCTTTAATGTCTCAATCAAAATAAAAACAGAAACACGGTTATCAATTGATTTGCAGTTCACACAATTTCCCATTTCAATTAATTCTCTTTCGCGAGTTACAACATTTCCAACACTCACAATTTTATCTACTTCTTTTTTAGATAATCCCAAGTCAATAAAATAATCTGAAATAGGAACTACTTTTTCACGCTCGGCTGCACTCATCATGTGTATTGGCTTTGAACCCATCACTCCAATCACATCTTTTTTGCCGTGAACAATTACTCTTTGAGCAGTTAATGTTTTCGGGTCAAATCCACCAAGCGGAATAAATCTTAAAAATCCATGCTCATCAATATGTGTAATAATAAAAGCTATCTCATCCATGTGGGCAGCAATCATTATTTTTTTATTCTTCTTCCCTTTTTTAAAAGCAATTACATTGCCCATGTTATCAATGCTAACATCATCAACCAAAGATTTAACTTGTTTCAAAACAAAATCTCTGATTGGTTTTTCAAAACCTGGAGCACCAGGAATTTCACAAATCTTTTTTAATAACTCCGTATTTATCATAAACGATTAATTTATGTGTGATAATTTTAACATATTTGTTCTACCTCTCTCACGCATTGGCATACTTGCAATATTGATTACCAAATCATCCGATTCAACAAGTTTTTCTTTTTTCAAAATTGCTTTGATATCTTCCATTGTTTGGTCGGTACTTTCATATTTGTCATAATAGAAACCTCTTACACCCCAAACTAAATTCAATGTTGTAAGCAATGATCTATTATCTGTAAAAATAAAAATCTCCGCCTTCGGTCTATGGCTTGAAATTTTAAATGCTGTATATCCAGAGTTTGTCATAGATATAATTGCCTTTACTGCCGCTTGCTTTGCCATCACACAAGCATTGTAACAAATGGAATCTGTTATGTATGCTTGATTTTTTATTGCGGGTTCGTGCTCTTTATAAAATATTTTTTCTTCCTGATGCTCTACATGCAAAATTATTCTCTGCATCGTTTCAATAACCTTAACCGGATATTGCCCAACAGAAGTTTCACCACTAAGCATTACTGCATCAGCTCCATCCAAAACTGCATTTGCAACATCATTCACTTCAGCACGGGTTGGTGAAAAATTGGTAATCATGCTCTCCATCATTTGCGTTGCAATAATTACTGGCTTTGATGCCTGAATACATTTTTGCACTAACATTTTTTGAATGATAGGAACTTGTTCCATCGGAAGTTCAACCCCTAAATCGCCTCTTGCAACCATTACCCCATCTGCCATATCAATAATATTATCAATTTCTTTAATGGCTTCTGGTTTTTCAATTTTTGCAATTACTCTTGCGGTTTTCTTTTTGCTTTTAATGATTTCTTTCAAATCAACAATGTCTGTAACCGAACGAACAAACGAAAGTCCAATCCACTCGATATCATTTTCCAAAGCAAAATCAAGATCTTTCAAATCTTTTTCAGTTAAGCAAGGCAATGAAATTTTTGTGTTCGGAAGGTTAACTCCTTTTTTAGATGATAATGTTCCTCCATAAATAATTCTTGCTTTTACTTCATCTTTCCCATTTGTAGATAACACACGAAGCAACAATTTTCCATCATCAATTAAAACATTATCGCCAACTGCAACATCTTTCGGGAAAGTCTGGTAAGTAATATAAACTCGCTCAGAATTTCCAATACATTTTTCGGTAGTGATGATAATTTCATTCCCTTCTATAATCTGAACCGCACCATTTTCAACTTCCCCTATTCTAAGTTTAGGACCTTGCAAATCGGCAAGGATACTAATGTTGGTTTTGTTTTTTTTGTTGAGTTCGCGAATGTTTGTTATCACTTCTTTCACAATATCATACGAACCATGAGAAAAATTTACACGGCACACATCAACACCTGCTTTCATCATTTGCTCCAATACTTCTTTTGAAGAAGAAGCAGGTCCAATGGTTGCTACAATTTTTGTTTTACTGAATTTTTGCATTTTCTATTTCTAATTTAAGGGCTAAAGTTAAAATAATAAATTATGTTTTGACTTTAAAGAGTTAATATCTATACTAAACACAGCATTTACAAAGTCAGCATCTTTCAACTTTGCAATTATATTTTCTGCATTCACACTGTTGCTTCTAACAATTAAAAAGTAATCTGTTTGCTTTTGTTCTGCAACTAACAAGCCATTTGCAGAAAGGTTTGCAAGAATAAAATATTCGGAAAAAGTATCTTCGTTTATGTATTCAAATTTTGAATAGTTCTGATTTTCCTTTTGATTTTTTAATTCAAGGATATGGTCGGTAGTTTTTTTAAGGTCGATGGTTAAAGCATTGTTAACAGACCAACAGAGGCGGTAATCTTTTTCGTGACAGGAAATTCCAATCAGAATAAAATCAAAATCATAAGAAACTTCAAGTGTAAGCTTTGCCATTAATTTTTAAAAAATTCAATACAAAAGTAAACTAATCTTGAGTCAATTTTGTAATCGCTTCTTCTGATGCAATTTGCTCGGCACGTTTTTTTGAATAATGAAACCCTCTGCCTTTTACCTCATCATTAATAAGCGCATGAACCATAAACTGCTTATCTTTTCCTGCACCAATTTCTTCTGATGCATCAAAGCGCAATTGCTTTCTTTCCTTCTGCGCCCACTCTACTAACTTACTTTTAAAATCAATTTCTTTGTTTTCAATATCATCTAAATCAACGTGAAGTTTTATAATTCTATTGGTAATGAATGAATATGTTTTCTTGTATCCTTTATCTAAATAAATAGCTCCAACCAATG
>CAYPEC010000065.1:4776-6821 GCA_964409625.1 uncultured Bacteroidia bacterium
ATGAATGAATATGTTTTCTTGTATCCTTTATCTAAATAAATAGCTCCAACCAATGCTTCAAACGCATCTCCGTGCATAGCTCCTGCCTTTGCTCCATTTAAATTAGACTGAATGAAATTATTCAACCCGAGTTTTAAAGAAAGTTGATTTAGATAACTTCTGCTCACTATTTTCGAACGCATCTTGGTAAGGAAACCTTCATCCTTAAAAGGAAATTTTTTAAAAAGGAATTCTGCAATAACAGAACTCAGAATGGCATCGCCCAGATATTCTAAGCGCTCATTACTATCTTTTACTCCTTCTTTAATTTCTTTGGCTGCAGAGCTGTGTCGAAAGGCTTGCTTGTAAAGCGAAATATTATCAGGATAAAAGCCAAGAACATTTTTAAGCGATTGGCTTAACTGCTTGTCAGAAGAAAATATGTTATTTATATAGGAAAGCATTAATCTCTCCCTAAGGAGATTTCTAAGAATATTTTTTCACAATTACTGAAGCATTGTGACCTCCAAAACCGAAAGTATTGCTTAGTGCTGCTCTAACAGTTCTTTGTTGTGCTTTATTGAAAGTAAGATTTAACTTATTGTCAATATCCGGGTCGTCAGTAAAATGATTGATCGTAGGCGGAACAATATCATTTTTAACAGAAAGGATACAAGCCATGGCTTCAATTGCTCCAGCAGCACCCAGTAAGTGTCCTGTCATGGATTTAGTAGAACTGATATTAAGCTTATAAGCATGTTCTCCAAAAACTTTATAGATAGCTTTTGATTCTGCAATATCTCCAAGTGGAGTAGATGTTCCGTGAACATTAATATAATCAATTGAATCTGCTGTCATTTCAGCATCTTCAAGTGCATTTTTCATTACGTTAATAGCTCCAAGACCTTCAGGGTGTGGTGCAGTGATGTGGTGTGCATCAGCAGTCATTCCTCCTCCTACAATCTCAGCATAAATTTTTGCTCCTCGTGCAAGGGCATGGTCTAATGATTCCAAAATAATAGATGCTCCACCTTCGCCTAATACAAATCCTTCACGGTCTTTATCAAAAGGACGAGAAGCTGTTTGAGGTGAATCATTACGAGTAGAAAGCGCCTGCATGGCATTGAAACCTCCAACGCCTGATTCATTGATAGCTGCTTCAGAACCTCCTGTAATGATAATATCGTTTTTACCTAAACGAATATAATTGAAAGCATCAATCATTGCATGTGTAGAACTTGCACATGCAGATACGGTAGCAAAGTTAATTCCTCTGAAACCATATCGAATAGAGATGTGACCAGCACATATATCAGCAATCATTTTAGGAATAAAGAATGGATTGAAACGGGGGGTTCCATCACCTTTAGCAAAGCCAAAAGTTTCGGTTTGAAATGTTTCGAGACCACCAATACCAGAGCCCCAAATAACTCCTGCTCTATCTACATTGAGTGTGGCTTTATCAAGACCTGCATCTAAGTATGCTTGGTGAGCAGCTACTAATCCGAATTGTGCATAAGGGTCGAGCTTGCGACCTTCTTTGCGCTCGAAATGTTCTTCTACGTTAAATCCTTTTACTTCGCAAGCAAAGCGAGTTTTAAACTTTGAGGCATCAAAGCGTGTAATAGGCGCAGCACCACTAACTCCATTTAATAGGTTGTTCCAAAAATCGGGAACGTTATTACCTATTGGAGTAATAGCACCAAGACCTGTAACGACTACGCGTCTTAACTTCATCCGTAAAAGGGTGTTGAATTACTTAGCGTTTGCCTCAATATAAGCAATTGCATCTCCTACTGTACCAATCTTTTCAGCTTGGTCATCAGGGATAGCAATGTTAAATTCTTTTTCGAATTCCATGATTAACTCAACTGTATCAAGAGAGTCAGCTCCTAAATCATTAGTAAAACTTGCTGTTGGGGTTACTTCTTTTTCGTCAACTCCTAATTTGTCAACGATAATAGCTTTTACTTTTCCTGCGATGTCAGACATTGTAAATTGGTTTTTGGTTTAAAAATTTGCTGCAAAGATATACTTTCTAATTAAACGGAGAAAAAAATCATTTT
>CAYPEC010000066.1:0-3408 GCA_964409625.1 uncultured Bacteroidia bacterium
TGTTTTCATAGTTTTACACGTTTTTAGTGTAAACCTATTTCAGGACGAGACACTATGCTATTAAATCATTCATCTTAAAAATGGAAACAAAACTTTATTCAAGGAAGCAAATTGATTCTGAATTATGGGATAGATTTATAAATGAATCACCACAAAAAATTATTTATGCAACGAGTGGTTATCTTGATTGTGCTTGTCCAAATTGGTCAGCTATTATTTGTAAGCATGGTGAGAAATGGTTAGGAGTTATGCCATTAAACATCAGCAAAAAATTCTACCAAGAATATTCGCTCAAACCTCCCTTAATTCAATATCTAGGAATATTTTTTACTGAAATGGATGAAAAGATGCATCGTCTTATTCATTTGAAGAAAACAATTATTGAAAATATTATTAAAGCTATTCCACAAAAAGTGAAATTATATAGCCACAACTTTAGCCCATCATTTGACTATTTTATGCCTTTTTACTGGAACAAATTTGAAATCCGTCCTTTTCATTCCTACAACCTTTCACTTGATAATTCTTTACAAGAGATTTATTCCAATTTTTCCCAAAGTGTTACAAAACGAATTGCTCGTTCAGAAAAACTTAATTTAAAATGTATTGAAAACAATTCGATTAACAACCTTATTAAAATTATGGTGGGTAGAAAAATTATAGACAAGAAAGTGGGAAATAAATTTGAGGAGTTGTGGAAATTTATTGATTCAAAAAAAAATGGTTTTACCATTTATATCGCAGACCCTTTAACCAATCAAATTTATTGTGGAGGAGCTTTTCTTATTGACAACGACCGTATTATTCTTCTCGCTTCTGCTCTTGATTTCCGATTTAAAAAAACGGGAGCGCATGCTTTACTTGTTTGGAAAGGAATTCAGAAAGCGCATCAGATTGGAGGGATAAGAATTTTTGATTTTGAAGGTTCGATGATTAAAAGCATAGAAAATTACACACGCGCTTTTGGTGCAACCCCAATTGTCTATTATAATATTTCACGGAATAATTTATCTCTTCCTTATTCACTAGGTTTTGCTCTCAAGGAAAGAATTCAAAAAAACGAAAAGCTAAAAACTATTGAAATGTTAGTGACTGCTGATTAAATCCAAGTAAATGAGATTGCTTCACTTCGTTCGCAATGACGAACTTTTACCTAATTAATATTCGCTAATAACTATTTTATTAATCTTGTCATTCGCACGGATAGCATCAATCACTTCTAATCCTTCCACTACTTTTCCAAAACAAGTATGATTTCTGTCTAAATGAGCTGTGTTAGTTCTGCTATGGCAAACAAAAAACTGAGAACCACCAGTATCTCTTCCTGCATGTGCCATGCTCAGCACTCCCCTATCATGGTATTGATTGTCTCCGTTTAACTCACATTTAATTTTGTATCCTGGTCCACCAGCACCTGTTCCATCAGGGCATCCGCCTTGTATCACAAAATTCGGAATTACTCTGTGAAAAGTTAAACCATTATAAAATCCGCTTTCGGCAAGTTTTATAAAGTTGGCAACAGTTCCCGGAGCATCTTTTTCATAAAATTCAACTTTCATTACACCTTTATCGGTATGTATTTCTGCTTTTTTCATATCTCTATTTTTCTTTTTGTTTTTGCATTGGATTTTTACCTGTACTTTGTCCTCTAGCTCTGCCTTGTTTAGATTTGAATAATTCTAAATTGCTCGGCTGCATAGTAGTTTTAGGCCACACATTATTTGATTCATCAATATCGGCTGTTTCTCTATTTGGGTCAAGCTTTATTGATTTTACTTCTTTGTTTTTTACAAATGTTTTAATAACTCGAGTTTCATTTTTTCTCCATACGTATGCACTTATTTTCTCCTGTTCTTTGCTTCCATCCGTAAAAGTCCATTCAATAATAATTGGAGTTGCCAATCCTCCTTTGTTTTTGAATTTAATTGAATAGATATATTTATCCTTATAAACTTCAAACAAAGAATCAGTCATCAAATCCATTCCATCACTTGCTTTACGAATTATTTTTTCTGATTTTTCATTCGGGTCTTTTTTGTAGTAATAATAAAAATCACGCAAGCTGGTATCAGCATCAACTAAAAATACCATTCCACTTTCTTTATTTCTAATCTTAGAAATGTACTCAAACTCTGGCTTTGCTTGTCTTGGTTTAATGGTATCTACTTTTGAAGAAAGCTCTGTTGCTTTTTTCGGACGATAGTACTCTACTGTATCAATAGCTACATCTACAGGGTCAATATCATAAAACCAACCTCTCCAAAACCAATCTAAATCAACTCCCGAAGCATCTTCCATTGTTCTGAAAAAATCATTTGGAGTTGGATGTTTAAAAGCCCATCTGCGAGCATACTCTTTAAATGCATAATCAAATAACTCTCTTCCCATCACTGTTTCACGCAGAATATTTAATGCTGCAGTTGGTTTGTGATATGCATTGCTTCCAAAATCATTAATGTTTTCGCTGTTAGTCATAATTGGTTCTAATTGCTCTTTAGGCAATTTCATGTAGTCAACAATTTTATAAGCAGGTCCTCTTGATGATGGATAATTATTATCAAATTCTTGCTCGGTTAAGTATTGAACAAAAGTGTTTAATCCTTCATCCATCCAGCTCCATTGTCTTTCATCACTATTGATAATCATTGGAAAAAAATTATGTCCCACTTCATGAATGATTACTCCCAGCATTCCATACTTGGTAGATTCGCTGTAAGTTCCATCTGTTTCGGTTCTTCCAAAGTTGAAACAAATCATAGGATATTCCATACCGCTCGAAGCTTCAACACTAATAGCAACTGGATAAGTGTATGGAATTGTAAATTTAGAATAGGTTTTAATGGTATGTGCTACTGTTTTAGTAGAATACTTGCGATACAATCCGTAAGCTTCTTTTGGATAATAACTCATTGCCATTATTTTCTTTTTTTCTACTTCTACAGCCATTGCATCCCACACTAATTTTCGAGAACTTATCCAAGCAAAATCACGAACACTGTCTGCTTCATAAATCCAAGTTTTAGTTTTCGGATTCGATTTGTTTTTTTCTTTTTGCTTTGCTTCAGCAAGATTTACAATTTCCACTGGCTCTTTGCTTGTTTGCGCTTTTTTCCATCTTTCTAATTCTGTTGGAGAAAGAATCTGATTTAGATTTTTGCAAACTCCTGTTGAACCAATAACATGGTCAGCAGGTACAGTCATTTGTACTTTAAACTTTCCGAAAGTTAAAGCAAACTCTCCCCTACCCGTAAATTGATGATTTTGCCATCCCTGAAAATCGCTATACACACAAACTCTTGGATACCATTGTGTAACTGTGAATGTGCAGTTGCTATCGGCCGGAAAATATTCGTATCCTCCCCTACCTCCTGTTTTATTTCTTTCCGACATTTTATACCACCACTTTAT
>CAYPEC010000066.1:3508-6714 GCA_964409625.1 uncultured Bacteroidia bacterium
CTTATAATTTTGTTAGCTTCATCAAGCGTAACTTTAATATCATAATCAACTTTTTGCTGCCAGTACTTTGGTCCTGGAGCACCAGATGCAGTGCGGTATTCATTTGGGTCGTTCAGAATAGTTCCCAATTGTTCAAACTTGTTTCCATGATTTGATTTTGGATTATTTTGAATGTTCTGTGCTGAGGCATACATATTGAATGCAACTGCACAGATTAAAAAGAGTGTTTTCTTCATGATGCCGAAAATACTAAAATATCTGTACTAAAAACTATATTTGTGCTGTGAAACATTTTAAAATTACAATCGGTTTATTTTCAATTTTATTGGTAATGGCATTTGTTGCCAAACATCCTTATCATGTAAGCGTTACTGAAATTAAATATAAAACTGCTGATAGTACAATGGGAGTTACTTGCAGAATTTTCACCTCCGAAATTGAAGAATCGCTGAATTTGATATATCCCCAAATTAAGCTCGACTTAAAACATCCTAAGGATTCATTGCAACTTGAAAAAGAATTAGAAAATTATGTTCGTAGAAAATTAACAATAACCTCTGATAAGGAAGTACTTCAAAAACTCAGTTATTTAGGACATGAAATAAACTCCGATGAAGTTTGGATTTACTTTACAGGAGAATGTCCTCCTGCAAAAAAATGGAATTTGAATGTTAGCTTTTTATATGAGCATGAAGATGAACAAAACAACATTGTTCATTTTGAAATAGATGGCAACAGAAAAAGTTTTAAGCTTGTTCGCCCTGATAAAGAGGCGAAATTTATTTTTGAATAGTTATACTGAATACAACTCGCCTAACTCCATCCACCTTAGTGTTTTTGTTTCTAGCAATTCTATAACGATTCCAATTCTTTCCGATTTTTTAGATAGCTCTTCAAAAGGAATATCAGCATTATGAATAAACTTTTCTAATTCTATTTTTTCTTGTTCTAAGTCTGCAATCTCTTGTTCTAGCTTTTCATATTCAAGTTTATCCTTGAATGATATTTTCTTTTTAGGTTCTGTAGAAGTAAACTCTACTTTGCTTTTTGCAGATTTTTCTTCTTTTTTTCTTGCCAATTCTTCTTCCTCTTTTTCTGATTCTTCAGTTCTGTATTCGCTATATGTACCAAGGTAATTGCGAATTACTCCATCTCCTTCAAACACAAAAAGAGTATCTACTAATTTGTCCATAAAATACCTGTCGTGCGAAACCACAATTAAGCACCCTCCAAATCCAAGTAAAAACTCTTCAAGTTTATTTAAGGTTAAAATATCAAGGTCGTTTGTAGGTTCATCCAGAATTAAAAAATTAGGATTTTTGATAAGTACAGTAAGTAAATATAACCTTCTTCGCTCTCCCCCACTCAACTTTGAAACATAAGTGTATTGCATTTCGGGAGGAAACATAAAGTGTTGTAAAAATTGAGTTGCTGTAAGTTTGCTTCCATCACCAAGTGTTATAAAATCTGCAATATCACGAACTACTTCAATTACTCTTTTGTCTTCTGCTAACTTAATTCCAGCTTGAGAATAATAACCATAAACGATTGTCTCACCAACATTTAACTTCCCTGAGTCGAGTGTATCTAACCCTGTGATGATATTTAAAAAAGTGGTCTTTCCTACTCCATTTTTCCCGACAATACCAATTCTTTCACCTCTATTAAATGTATAATCAAACCCACTTAAAATTTTAATATCGCCATAATTTTTATTTGCTTTTTTTAGTTCTAAAATTTTCCCACCCATTCTCGACATCTTTACTTGTAGCTTTAATTCTTGCTGAACCTTTCTGCTATTTGCTTTTTCCTGCAATCCATAAAAAGCATCAACTCTTGATTTTGATTTAACTGTTCTGGCTCTTGGCATTTTTCTTACCCACTCCAACTCACGCTTCATTAATTTTTGAGTTTTTGCCAAATCGGTATTGTAAATTTGTTCGCGCTCTTCGCGCTTTTCTAAAAAGTAAGAATAGTTACCATGATGTGTGTATAGTTTTCCATCCGTAAGTTCTAAAATCTGATTACAAACTCTATCTAAAAAATAGCGGTCGTGTGTAACCATTAAAAGGGTGATGTTGCTTTGAGAAAGATAATCTTCCAACCATTCTATCATTTCTACATCCAAATGATTGGTTGGCTCATCCATGATAATTAACTCTGGATTATCAAGCAGCAACAGTGCTAATGCAAGGCGTTTTCTTTGTCCACCCGATAAGGTTTCTATTTTTTGGTCAAGTTGATTGATGTTAAATTTTGATAAAATGGTTTGCATCTTTCTATCGTAATCCCACGCTTCATAATCGTTCATTTTATTAGATGCATTGTCAAAATCTTCGTGTGTCTTTTCGTTGTAATCTTCCGTTTGTGCCTGCAATGCTCTTTCATATTCCTGAATAACAGCAAGCACTTGAGAGTTTGCACTTTTAATTAATTCATTAATTGTTTGCGATTCATTAAAAGTTGGTTCTTGATTTAAAAAGCCAATGCGAATATCATTTCGTGTGGTAACTTTTCCACTGTCGCTATCTTCTTTGCCAACAAGTATTTTTAGTAATGTAGATTTTCCTGCACCATTATTCGCAATCAGTGCTACTTTATCCCCTTGATTCAATCCAAAATAAAGTTTCTCGAAAAGAACTCGCTCTCCGTAATATTTGGCTAAATCTTCAACCGATAAATAATTCATGGCGGCAAAAGTAATGATTGATTGAAGCGAAAAGTAGAAATGTGGAATTTTACTTTTTCTTTTTGCTTAAATATTTCCTGAATAAATCTCCAAGCGTATTAAATTCTTCTCTGTAAAATATACCAACGCCTTGTGTGTATTGCCCTTGGTTATTAATTAAATTATTTTCATTTGATTTGTTAAATGCTCTTACCCTAAACCTTCCATCATCGGTTAATTTATATTCCACATTCACATCACCAACTATGTTGTTTGTACTCTGAGTACTTTGGTTGTTTGTGCCCGAAACACCTAAGTTTCCATCAATACTTACTTTATCATCAAATAACTGTGTTGAAAGCGCAACTTCAAGTTCCTGGTTTGTAATCTCATCGCCAGGTCTATAGTTAACTCCCACATCAAAATCATTGCTGATTTTAGAGAGCATATTGCTTAACTGATTTGAAAGCATCTCACTTGAATTTGCCGCACCAGCATTTGCTCTCGAATCTGTGCTGTATCCTAAATTGCTGTATTG
>CAYPEC010000067.1:0-6573 GCA_964409625.1 uncultured Bacteroidia bacterium
ATCCACAAAGAACATATTGTAAATCCTGAATCAAACTATTGCTTTGGCGAAGGTGGTGCAGGAACATACTCTGACGGAAAACTTTATACACGTTCAACCAAAAGAGGAGATGTTCAACAAATTTTAGAAACTTTGGTTTTTCATGGAGCAACGAAAGATATTTTAATTGAAGCGCATCCACACATTGGCACCAATAAACTGCCAAAGCTTATTCAAAACATTAGACAAACAATTTTAAATGCAGGAGGAGAAATTCATTTTAATTCAAAAGTTACGGACTTCATTATTCAAAATAATTCAATAAAAGGAGTAAGAACAATTGAAAACGAATTTATATCAGATGCTGTAATACTTGCCACAGGGCATTCAGCAAGAGATATTTTTGAACTTCTTCACTCAAAAAATATTTTAATTGAAACAAAACCATTTGCTATGGGTGTTCGTGCTGAACATCCGCAATCCTTGATAGATTCTATGCAATATCATTGTTCGGCAGATGAAGTTGATACAATCCGTGAACACTTACCAGCTGCTGCTTATAGCTGGGTACATCAAAGTATGGGAAGAGGCGTTTATTCATTTTGTATGTGCCCTGGAGGTATTATAGCTCCTTGTGCAACAAGCCCAGCCGAAGTTGTTACCAATGGATGGTCTCCTTCCAAAAGAAATAATCTTTATGCAAACTCAGGTATTGTGGTAAGCGTTGAAGCAGAAGATTATATAAAATATTCTAAACAAGGAGCACTTGCCGGATTGCGCTATCAACAAGAATTAGAACACATGGCATTTGAAGCAGGAGGAAAAACACAGACAGCACCGGCTCAACGTTTAATTGATTTTGTAAATAATAAAATCTCCACTTCCCTACCCGATACTTCTTATCAACCAGGCGTAAAATCAGCACCGCTTCATGAATTGCTTCCAACATCAATTTCAAAAAGATTACAAGAAGGATTTACTGCTTATGGAAAAAAGGCGAAAAGTTATTTTACCAACGAAGCAGTAGTTGTCGCTATCGAGTCCAGAACCTCATCTCCAGTTAGAATTCCGAGAGATAAGGAAACATTTCAGCACATTCAAATAAAAGGATTATTTCCTTGCGGAGAAGGCGCTGGCTTCGCAGGAGGAATTGTATCGGCTGCTATAGATGGCGAAAAATGTGCAGATGCAACTCTAACTTTATTTAACATTTAATAATTGATAAAAGAATTACTTTTGCGAAACTAACTATGCTAACGCTTCTCAAAAAAGAAATTAATTCCTTTCTAAGCTCCCTAATCGGATATGTGGTGATCATTGTATTTCTTCTTTTTACAGGTTTATTTCTTTGGGTTTTTCCTTATGATTCAAATATTCTTGACTCTGGATTTTCATCTATTGATGGATTATTTATAATTGCTCCTTGGGTATTTTTATTTTTGATTCCAGCTATTACTATGCGCTCTTTTGCTGACGAGAAAAAAGGAGGTACAATTGAATTACTTTTAACCAAACCACTTACTGATTTACAAATTATTCTTGCGAAATTTTTTGCAGGATTTATTCTTGTCATGTTTTCTTTAATCCCCACTCTTATCTATTATTATTCAGTACACACACTTGGAAATCCTCAAGGAAATATCGATACTGGAGGAATGTGGGGTTCCTATATTGGTTTGTTGTTTTTAGGCGGAGCCTATGTTGCCATTGGCATTTTTGCATCCTCAATTACAGACAACCAAATCATATCTTTCATTTTAGCAATATGCCTTTCTACATTTATTTGTTATGGATTTGACACACTAAGCTCATTTGCAATATTTAAAAGCATTGATGGATTTATTATTTCATTAGGAATCATGGATCATTACAAATCTATGAGCAGAGGGGTAATTGACACCAGAGATGTATTTTATTTTATAAGCGTGATTGCAGTTTTTATACTAATGACTAAAACAGTTTTAGAAAGCAGAAAGTGGTAACTAATAAAAATAAAAAAAGAGACCTGATTCAACTCACATTGAGCATTTTGCTTATTGTGCTGCTTAACTATGTCAATTCTTTTATTTTTAATCGCTTTGACTTAACTACAGAAAAAAGATACTCATTGGCTGATGCAACAAAAAATCTTTTAAAAAACACCAAAGACGTAATTTATGTAAGAGTTTATTTGGAAGGGGAATTTCCAGCGGGATTCAAAAAACTTAGGGATGAAACAAAAGTGATGTTAGATGAATTCAGAAATTATGCTGGAGATAACATCGAGTATGAATTTATTAATCCATCGGCAAATGCAAATCAAAAAGACAAAGACGATTTATACAGGCAATTAGCTAAAAAAGGTTTAGAACCTACAAACCTTGAAATAAAAGACGATGGAGGAACCTCACAACAAATTATATTTCCAGGAGCTATCATCAGCTACAATGGCAGAGAAACCACCTGGCAACTTTTGAAAAATCAAGTTGGCATTCCTCCCGACCAAATTCTTAACAACTCCGTTCAAGCCCTCGAATATGAATTTAGTCTTGCAATTAAAAAACTCTCTACTCCGTTTAAACCAAAAATTGCATTTATTGAAGGGCACAATGAACTTGACACACTCCATGTAGCAGATATTGCAAATTCATTAAAAGAATTTTATGAAATTGAAAGAGTTGAAATTGGAGAACAAATTTCAGCACTTACAAATCATGATTCAATTGCTCCGGGTAAATATAAAATCAACAATAAATTCACTGCCATTGTAATTGCAAAACCAGATTCCGCATTTACAGACAAAGAAACATTTGTTATTGATCAATTTGCCATGTATGGAGGAAAAATTCTGTGGCTTATAGATCCTGTTAATACCAATATTGACTCGCTTAAATTAACTGGCTTCACGCTTGGATTTCCAAATGAATTAAATATTGAAAATATGCTTTTTAAATATGGAGTTAGAGCTAACACAGATCTAATTCTCGATTTGCAAGCATCTCCAATACCAGTAAACAAAGCACTTGCTGGACAACAACCAAGATTCGAAATGGAACCATGGCTATTTTATCCTTTAGTAATGCCTAACTCAAATCACCCTATTGTAAACAACTTAGATTTAATTCGATTTGAATTTGTAAGCACCCTTGATACAATAGCATCAAAAGGAATAAAAAAAACAATCCTATTAACTTCATCAAAATACAGCAGAAAATTAAATGCCCCAGCTCGAATATCCCTTGGAATGGTTAATATACAACCTGATGAAAGAAAATTCACCAAACGATTTCTGCCTGTTTCTGTGTTATTGGAAGGAAAATTCGAATCTTTTTTCAAAAACAGAATACCTCCTCAATTAAGTCAAGACCCCTTAATTGGATTCAAAGAAGCTGGGAAAGAAACAAAAATGATTGTTGTTAGTGATGGAGATATAATCAAAAATGAAGTTAGAAACAGTCAATTTCTACCTCTGGGTTATGATCGATTCACAAATAAAACTTTTGGAAATAAAACTTTTATCCTAAATTGCATTAATTATTTATGTGATGATAATGGTTTAATGCAAGTAAGAACAAAAGATTTGAAATTAAGATTGATGGATAAGAAAAAAATTAAAGAGCATCGTTTGAAATGGCAAATTATTAATGTGGGAGTCCCCATCATAATTGTAATTTTATTTGGCTTTTTTCAATCTGCTAACCGAAAAAGAAAATATACATCATAATTAAAATCATGAAAAAAAACTGGAAAATATTAATAGGAGTTGTTATAATAGGAATTGTTGCTACATGGTTCTATTTCAATAGTAGCTCAGGAACCATCAAAGAGTCGCTAAGAGATTTTGCAGTTGCGGACACGGGTTCCATAACTAAAATATTTTTGGCAAATAAAAACGGAAAAACAATTCTACTTGAAAAAACTAATGCTAATGGATGGAAATTAAATGAAAAATATACAGCAAGACCTGAGCTAGTAAAAACTTTACTTAAAACGATAAAAACTCTAGATGTGCAACAACCTGTACCAAAAGCAGGAAGAGAAAACATACTCAAAAAACTTGCTTCTACTGGAACAAAAGTTGAAATATACAAAGGCGAAGATTTAATTAAACTATATTATGTGGGTGGCGAAACTCAAGACCAGCTAGGCACATTTATGCTTTTAGCTAATGAAAAAACAGGAGAAAATTCATCGATTCCTTTTGTTATGTACATTCCTGGGTTTGAAGGATATTTATCTTCTCGCTATACCTGTAATTTTATTGATTGGCGCGATCGTTCCATTTTTAAATATACTCCGGTAGATATCAAATCTATTAAAGTGGAGGATTCCGAAAAACCAGAAAACGGATTTGAATTAAATGTTTTGTCTGTTAATAGTTTTAACATAAAAAGACTTTTCAATAATGAAACCCTTACAAATCTAGATACAATCTCTGTAAAACAATATCTTGCTTATTTTCAAAACCTAAATGCCGAAGGATTTGATTTGGGATCCTATGCAACAAAAAAAGATTCTATACTAAAGTCGAAGGTTATAAATACAATAACGGTAACTAACAAAGACAATCAGAAAAAAATATTAAAAACATTTTACATGAAAAATTTCCGCAAGAAAACTGACTCAAAAGGCGAACTGCTCATGTACGACCCAGAAAACATGTATTGTACATTAAATAATGACCAGGAAGTGATTTTAATTCAATACTATCAATTTGGAAAGGTCTTTCAGCCATATAGCTACTTTGAGTTAAAATCAGCTACTACGGCTTCTGTTAAAAAGTAGTGAATAACTAACCAATTATAGCAGGTAGATTTTAGGCATCCCACGTTATATTTGTCTTCCATAAAAAAATCAAGAAAAAAACTATAACTATATGAAATTTATTGTATCAAGTTCTACACTTTTAAAAAGTATTCAGACACTTTCAGGTGTTTTAAATTCAAGTAACACCTTACCAATACTGGATAATTTTTTATTCGAAATCGACAAAGGGAAATTAACGATTTCAGCATCCGACCTTGAAACTACAATGACAACAAGCATAAATGCTGAAGCAAAAGAAGGTGGAAATATTGCAGTTCCTGCTAAATTACTAATTGACATTTTAAAAACATTTCCTGAGCAACCTCTTACATTTTCAATTGATAATAAAAAGAACAGCATCGAAATAAGTTCTGATTATGGAAAATATAAATTGACTGGACACAATGGAGATGATTTCCCTAAAGTACCTTCTATTGAATCTGCTTCCACAATAGAAATTGCTCCTATTACTTTTGCTACAGCAATCAACAAAACTATTTTTGCAACCGGAAATGATGAATTAAGACCTGTGATGTCAGGTGTATATTGCCAATTATCTTCAGAGAACGTAATATTTGTGGCTACAGATGCTCATAAGCTTGTTAGATATACAAGAACCGACATTAAATCATCTTCAAGTGCAGCATTTATTTTACCTAAAAAACCTCTCAACCTTATTAAAAATATTTTAGGAGGAGTAGATGGTAATGTAAAACTTGAATACAACAAAACAAATGCACTATTTTCATTTGGAAATACAACTTTGACTTGCCGCCTAATTGATGGAAAATATCCAAATTATGAAGCTGTAATCCCAAAAGAAAATCCCAATAAATTAACAATCGATAGAGCATCTTTACTTAATTCCATTAGACGTGTTTCCATTTTTTCAAATAAAACAACACATCAAGTTCGATTAAAAATTACAGGAAGTGAATTGAATATCTCTGCTGAAGATCTTGACTTTGCAAATGAAGCATCGGAAAGATTAACTTGCCAATACAAAGGAGATGACATGGAAATAGGCTTTAACTCTAGGTTTTTACTTGATATGCTTTCAAATATGGAAACGGATGAAGTAAATATTGAAATGAGCGCACCTAATCGTGCTGGATTGTTATTGCCAACTAATAATGAAGACAAAAACGAAGATGTATTAATGCTCGTTATGCCAGTAATGCTTAACTCATAAAAGAATTTCAATTTATTTTTCAGAAAAATCCTCTTCATTTATTTGTTGAGGATTTTCTGTTTCAGAGCTATCATCTTCTTCCTCTCCCCAGTCATAAACTTTTGTTTTAGGGCCTTCATTTTTAAAATAGAATGCTGTAATAATTCCGGCTAATGAGCCAAAAGCATGAGATTCCCACGAAAATTTATTATGCAAAGGGAAAATACCCCAAACCAAACTACCATAAACAAAAACAACAAACATAGATAAACCCATAAGACGAATATTTTTTCTAATAATTCCACTGAAAAACAAAAAGCAAACAAAGCCATATACCAAACCACTTGCTCCAATGTGATAAGCATCTCGAGCTGCAGACCACACCCAAATACCAGTCATAATATATACCCAGAAAAAAACCTGAAATGCAATCCCTTTATAGAAATAAAATATGATCCATCCCAAAATCAGCAGCGGTAAAGTATTTGAAATTAAATGTTTCCAATCACCATGAATAAGAGGAGCTGTAATTATACCAACAAGCCCTTTAAAATCTCTAGGGTGAATTCCAAAACGAATAAAAGAAACATTGAATAATTCTTCAAAACTCTTTACAACCCAAGTAATAAGGACAAAAA
>CAYPEC010000068.1:0-2325 GCA_964409625.1 uncultured Bacteroidia bacterium
ATTATGAAAAAATTAGGATGGTATTTAGATTTACGAAAACGAGATGCCACAAAACCTCTGCCTAATTGGATGTTGAAGACTTTGAAGTTTAATAGAGTTAAGGATTAACGATAGCACTATGAATAAAACATTAAAGATATTAGGTTGGAGCATTTGCATTATTACTTTTCTAGGTATAATGTTCAAAATGATGCATTGGCCTGGAGCCAGCTTATTTTTATTGCTTTATCCCTTTTTAATGATATTCTTTTATCTTCCTGTATGGTTAAACAATGAATTAAAAACAAGTTCATGGAAATTTTTTAGTTGGGCTCAGTATATAACAATTAACATTTGGGTTCTTGCTGCAATATTTAAAATAATGCATTGGCCTGGAGCTAGTCCAATGTATTATCTATTGCTTTTTCTTGTCTCCGTAATCCTTTTGCCCTCATTTTTAATTTACTTGAGAAAGGGCAAAAAGAGAGGAGAAGCCAAGAATCTTCACTTTACTTTTATATTTATACTTGTTGCTCTTAATTTTTTCTTGTACGCAACAGGAAGCGTCAGTAAAGGAACGATAAATTCGTTGATTAATAATTCTAGTCAAATAGAAAATAGCCACTCCTCTGTTTGTAAAAAAAACAAATTACTTTATACTTCTTTAGAAGAAATATTACAAGACAGTTTAAAAAACAAAGATGAAAGATATAAAAAATGTTTAAAACTAAAAAGCTATGTTGACTCAACGGATAAATATGTAAGGGCAACTCGAAATAAATTAATTGCCTTAGTAGAAGAAGTTTCAGAGGTTTCAGCCGATTCTATTTCTATAAAAGATGTTAATGACAAATTAAATATTGATTTGACGACAACTTTCTTTTTTTTCACTAACGGAAATAGTGCTACTGAGTTAAGAAATCGAATTGGGCAATTCAGAGACTCTGTTTTAAAATTTGTTCCAGAAGAAAAGCAGAACTTTATAAAAGAAGGGATACAATTAAACACGGAGGATGTGTATGACGAAAACTATGGTGAAACTATTTCATGGGAAAGAGCAACATTTGAATATATTCCACTTTCAAGTGTTTTAACGACATTAATAAGTATTGAACTAGAAATTCGTAATGCTGAACAACAGGTTTTAACCGAATTATTTAACGAGTTGATGGCAGGGCAAAGCAATAATGTTGCTGCAAAATTTGCCGAATATGGAATGAAATATGAAAATGAAAAAAAGCAAAAAGAAATTGAATTGCTCAAGAAAGATAAAGAGTTAAAAAATGAAATAATTCAAACCAAAAACGAAGCTATTCAAGCTCAAGAAAATACAATCGCATTCTTTATTATTGGATTATTATTTGCCATAGTTCTAGTGTTTTATATTATCAGAAGTAATATTCAAAGAAAAAAAGCAAATACGTTATTAGAAAAGCAAAAACATCAAATTGAAATTCAAAAACAAGAAATAACAGATAGCATTTCATACGCTAAAAGGTTGCAAACTGCAATATTGCCTGATGAAAAAGAAATCACTTCACATCTTCCAAACTCATTTGTTTTATATCAACCAAAAGATATTGTAAGTGGAGATTTTTATTTCTTTAAACACAAAAACAAGTCAAGTTATGTTGCTGCTGCAGATTGTACAGGACATGGAGTTCCAGGAGCTTTTATGAGTGTAGTTTGTTCTGAAAAACTGAACCAAGCTGTAACTGAAAAAAACGCCCCTAGCGAAATATTAAACATATTAAATCAACTTGTAAAACACACTTTAAAACAAACAAATGCGGATACTTCTACCAGAGATGGAATGGATGTTTGCTTGTGTAAAATCGAAGGGAATAAAGTGTCATATTCTGGTGCAAATCGCCCTTTATGGATTATTAGAAATGGGAACAATGCTGTTGAAGAGATCAAAGCAACAAAAGTAGCAATAGGTGGATATACAGAGGACAATCAGGTTTTTCAAGAATCCACTTTAGAATTCCAAAAAGGTGATACTATTTATTTGCTTTCCGATGGATATGCTGACCAGTTTGGTGGCGAACAGGCAAAGAAATTAACCACTAAACGAATGAAAGAATTATTACTTTCTATACATCAAAAACCATTATCCGAACAACGAAACGAATTGGCTACATTTATGGAAAAATGGAAAGGAATTAACGAACAGGTTGATGATATTCTAGTAATTGGAATTAAATTTTAGCGCATTTTATATTCCTCTTTCAACTTCTCAAAAGCAACTAAAATATTTTTTCTGGCGAAAATTATTTGTTGGGCCTTCTCCTTTTCTTTCTTAACCAAATCGAGTAAACGCCACTTGCCAAATATTTTCTTCAT
>CAYPEC010000068.1:2425-5347 GCA_964409625.1 uncultured Bacteroidia bacterium
GTAAGAAAAATAATTCGAGCTAATCCTTTTCTGAGTTTTCTTACTCTTTTTTCCTGCACACAAATTGCTTCAGGAAACATCAGTAAGGTTTCGTTTTTGCCTAATCGCGCTATGCAATCTTCAATTGTTTTATTGTTCTTCTTTACTTCACTCAATCCGCCTTCTTCCATCCGAAACATAGGACTAATGTTCACACTTTCTAAAGCCCAGCCAACAAGCCCTCCTTTAAATACATCTCCCCTAGCAAGAAAACGGACTTTGGGTTTAATCAACATTGCAATTACTGTTGGGTCAACAAATGCGTTGACATGATTGGGGGCAAGAAAAACTGGTTTTCCAAGAGGAATATTTTTTATGTTCCTATATTGGATTCTGTAAAAAACCCGATAAAAGACAAATAATATTGGCTTGAGAATGTAGTAAAGCACAATGGAAATTATATATTATAAATTATAAATGAAAATTTATTTGTGATTTTCATCTCTCAAATGTAAGTCTTTCTCCTCTTTTTGATTCATCAAACTTTCCATTTTCATAGGCTAAATGTCCGCACACAAAAGTATGAGTGATGCTGGAATGAAATGTTTGTCCTTCAAAAGGACTCCATCCGCATTTGTACAAAAGATTAGATTTTTCAACTGTTTGCGATGCATTTAAATCTACTAAAACTAAATCGGCAAAATATCCTTCTCTAATATATCCTCTCTTTTCAATTTGAAAACAATCAGCAACTGCATGAGACATTTTTTCTGCAATTTTTTCTAAAGATATTTTACCTTTTTTATAAAATTCAAGCATGGCAATTAATGCATGTTGCACCAATGGTCCACCGGAAGGAGCTTTTAAATAGGATTGATTTTTTTCTTCAATCGTATGCGGGGCATGGTCAGTAGCTATAACATCTATTTTATTTTCAAGCACGCCTTTCAAAATTGCATCTCTATCTTTTAGTGATTTCACTGCAGGGTTCCACTTGATAAAATTTCCTTTTGTTTTGTAATCTTCGTCCGAAAACCAAAGATGATGAATGCATGCTTCAGCAGTAATTCGCTTTTGTTTTAAAGGGGTTTTATTATCAAATAATTCTAATTCTTTTGCAGTAGAAATATGCAAAATATGCAAACGAGTATTGTGTTTTTTAGCTAATTCAACAGCGAATGAAGATGACTTGTAGCAGGCTTCCTCACTGCGAATCAAAGGATGACATTCAATAGGAATATTATCCTCATATTTTTCTTTGTAAACAGCCAAATTTTTACGAATTGTTTCTTCGTCTTCACAATGAGTAGCTATTAATAATTTGCTTTTCGAAAAAATAGATTCTAATGTTTGACGATTATCCACCAACATACTTCCAGTAGATGAGCCCATAAAAATTTTTATTCCGCAAACATTTTGGGGATTTATTTTTAAAACCTCATCGATATTGTCATTGCTTGCTCCCATGAAGAAAGAATAATTAGCAAGCGAAACATCAGATGCGCGTTTGTATTTTTCCTCCAATAAATCTTGTGTAAGCGTATTCGGAACTGTATTAGGCATTTCCATGTAAGAGGTTATTCCTCCTGCCACAGCAGCTTTCGCCTCAGTATAAATTTCTGCTTTATGAGTCAATCCTGGTTCACGAAAATGTACTTGGTCATCAATACAACCTGGGAATAAATATTTTCCTTCAGCATCAATCACAATTGTTGATTGTTGATTGTTGATTGTTGATTGAGAAATTTTACTGATATATTTTCCTTTAATCAAAACATCTCCTTTGAAGATTTTACCTTCATTAACAATATTAGCGTTTTTGATTAAAATGGTTTTCATTTTCTACAAAGTTACAGGCAATTTAATTTCCTCCGCACCTCTTTTTACAATCACAGTTGTTGTGTCTCCTTTTTTAAATTCTGATAACGCTTTCATATAATCCTGCATGGAATTTATTTTCACTTCTCCAAGCTGAATAATAATATCCCCCTTTTGAACTCCAGCAGTAGCAGCAGGCTTACCTTGTGTAGCCCCATCCACTTTTACTCCTTTATCTTCAAAAGTATAATCTGGCATAATGCCAAGTGTTACTTTGAACCTAGGTGAATCACTTTGCGGATTACGGGTAGTCATGAATTTTAGTTTTGGAAGTTTTTCCGTTTCCTTTACTATGCTAACAATGTAGTCCAATATCTTTTTTTCTCCATCATAATTAATTTTATCTGCATCATCACTTGGTTTGTGATAGTCGCTATGCTGACCAGTAAAGAAATGTAGTACAGGAATATTTTTCAAATAAAATGAAGTTTGGTCTGATGGTCCAATTCCTGAACTATCTTTTTTAATACTGAAATCTGATTTCATTCTATCAATGATCGGAACCCAATCAGGAGCAGTTCCAACGCCATATACAATAACCTTTTTAGTGCTATCGTTTAATCTCCCAATCATGTCCATATTTATCATGTAGTTCACATTTGCAAAATCAATAGTTGGGTTGTCGCAATATTTTTTCGAGCCAAATAATCCTAACTCTTCTCCTGAAAAACACATAAATAAAAAGTTAAATTTTTCTTTCTTTTTATTTGTTGCAAAATACCTTGCAAGTTCAATTACTCCAGCAGTCCCCGAAGCATTATCATCTGCTCCATTATGAATCATTCCTTCAGAATTTGCTTCTAAGGAACTACCATCATGACCTAATCCCAAATGGTCGAAATGCGCACCAATAATAATGGTATAAGGTGCTTTGTTATCCAAATATCCAAGAACATTTGTCCCTGTTCTTACTGGTGCATCAGCGGTAGAAGTATCGTGAGGGTTCAAAGATTTTTTAAATGTAAAATCATAAAAATATCCTTTGCTTCCTTTTGGTAGTAGTTTCAATTCTTCAAACTGTTGTTTGATATATTCAGCAGCTAATTTTTCTCCATTGCTTGATGT
>CAYPEC010000068.1:5447-6538 GCA_964409625.1 uncultured Bacteroidia bacterium
CTTTCATTTGTTATTTGCTCCAATCCGCTTCCATCTTCATTCATCATATACAACTGAAAATTAAATCCTTTTTCTGCTTTATGATTAGAGGAAAAAATTATTTTTTTACCTGACGGTGAGTAAAACGGTGCCCAGTTTGCCTTTCCAAGATTTGTGATTTGCTTTAAATCCGAACCATCAATGTTGCAAGTATAAATTTCCATATTTGTTGGAGCTACTAATCCTTGAGCTAAAAGGTCTTTGTATTCTTTAATTTCTTCTTCTGTTTTTGGTCGTGAAGCACGAAAAACTAATTTCTTTCCATCGGGCGAAAAGAAAGCGCCTCCATCATATCCTAATTGATTGGTAACTTGTTTTTGATTGCTTCCGTCTATATCCATAATCCACAATTCTATATCTCCCGAGCGAGTAGAAGTGAAAACAATTTTATCTCCTTTTGGTGAAACAGTTGCCTCTGCATCATAACCTTTTGCATTAGTCAATTGCTTGGTAATATTCCCTTTTAAGTCACTTAGAAAAATATCATACGAATCAAAAATTGGCCAAAGATATTTTCCTCCCTTACGCAAATCGCCTGTTTCAGGACATTTGTCTCCGCCTAAATGTGTAGATGCATAAATAATTTGTTTGTTGTTTGGCATAAAATAAGAACATGTCGTTCTGCCTTTACCTGTGCTAATTTTAGGAGCTTTGTAAAGTGAATCTTTCGTTGCTTTTTTTATGTCCATCATAAAAATCTGGTCGCATTCAACTCCCCAATTTTTATAATTACTTTGAAAGGTTAATTTTTTCCCATCAAAGCTGAAATACGCTTCAGCATTATCTCCTCCGTATGTTAACTGTTTTATATTTTTAAAATGTTTTTCGTTCTGAGCAAAAGAAAATGTGCTTATGCAAATAGCAGAAATTAATAATATATTCTTCATAAAAAATTTAATTGATGTTTAGTCATTTCGAGTAGCGAGGTGTATCGAGAAATATATTTCCTCACACATTCTCGATAATTTGCCTTCGGCAAAACTCGAATTGACCACTGGGAACAAAGATGATTTTTGTCAGTTAAAAAACTGTCATGAAATCGTCATAAAACG
>CAYPEC010000069.1:0-1282 GCA_964409625.1 uncultured Bacteroidia bacterium
ACATGGTATTCTTTTACAAAACCATATCCACCATGCACCTGAACTGCTTCAGTAGAAACTTCCATAGCAACACGAGATGCGAATACTTTTGCCATTGCACTTGCTGTACCATAATCTTCGTGCTTATCTTTTAGCCAAGCAGCTTTTACGCAAAGTAATCGAGCGGCTTCTATTTCAGTAGCCATATCAGCCAGCTTAAACTGAATTGCCTGATGTTCTGAAATAGTTTTACCAAATGCCTTTCTTTCTTTAGAATAGGCAAGTGCTAATTCATAAGCTCCAGATGCAATACCCAAAGCTTGTGCAGCAATACCAATTCTTCCACCTGCTAATGTTTTCATCGCAAACTTAAACCCGAAACCATCTTCTCCTATTCTATTTGCTTTCGGAACTTTAACATCTGTAAACATTAATGAATGTGTATCAGAACCTCTAATTCCCATTTTATCTTCTTTCTTACCAACCGCAAATCCAGGCATCCCTTTTTCTATAATAAATGCATTGATTCCCTTATGCCCTTTTTCTGGATATGTTTGAGCAATTACTAAATAAACCGAAGCACTGCTACCATTTGTAATCCAGTTTTTGGTTCCATTTAACAAATAATAATCTCCTTTATCAATTGCAGTTGTTCTTTGAGATGTAGCGTCTGAACCAGCTTCTGGCTCTGATAAGCAGAATGCTCCAATAATTTCACCTTTTGCCAAAGGCACTAAATATTTTTGTTTTTGTTCTTCGTTTCCAAATGTTTCCAAGCCCCAGCATACAAGCGAATTATTTACACTCATTACTACTGAACAAGATGCATCAACTTTTGAAATTTCTTCCATCGCCAATACATAAGAAACACAATCCATTCCGCCACCACCATATTTAGGGTCAACCATCATTCCTAAAAATCCAAGCTGACCAAGTTGTTTAATCTCTTCTGCTGGAAATCTTTGTTCATTATCGCGTTCAATAACTTCTGGCTTTAAAACCTCTTGAGCAAAATCTCTTGCTGCTTTTTGAACTGCTAACTGTTCTTCTGTAAATTGAAACTTCATCTTTTCTATTTTTATGGGGTAGCAAAAGTAGTTTTTTAAATTAAAATTCACTAATGTTGCCGTGCAGATATTTAACAATTATTGCACAAAATTTGAAAAACACGTTTAACATTATCGGAATTATGTCAGGAACATCGCTTGATGGACTTGATATTGCCTTTTGCATTTTTAAAAAAGCAAAAAATAAGTGGACTTTTTCCATTAAAAAAGCAACTACCATTAAATATTCTGAAAAA
>CAYPEC010000069.1:1382-3039 GCA_964409625.1 uncultured Bacteroidia bacterium
AAATTAAATAGTCTTGCTTTTTATAATCAAAAAGCTCCTAAATCATTAGGGAAAGAATGGGTGATAGAAAATATTTATCCTGCTTTGGAAAAATCCAAAATTTCTATCGAAGATAAATTAAAAACATTTACAGAGCACATTGCCAGTCAAATTACTAATGCCATAAAATCCTCAATCCTAAATCCTAAATCGCAAATACTAATTACTGGTGGTGGAGCTTATAACGATTTTTTAGTTGAATGTATAAAATCAAAAACCTCTCACAAAATTATTATCCCTGACAAAAATACTATTGAATATAAGGAAGCTTTAATTTTTGCTTTCTTAGGATTACTGAGATTTACTAATGAAATCAATACACTAAAAAGTGTAACGGGAGCCGAAACAGATAGTATTGGAGGATGCGTTTATCTATAAAAAAAGGACGCTCTCGCGTCCTCATTTTTATTTTTCGTTTAAAACTAATTAGAAACTATCATCAAAATACTCCTCTTCATCATCGTCATCTAAATTTCCTAAATCTTCGATTTTCAAATCATCATCGCCAGGAGCAACATCCTCATCAAAAGAATCATCCTCTTCTTCTTTCTCAGTTTCTTCTACATCATCTTCTTCATCATCTTCATCATCTTCATCTTTTTTCGACTTAGCTTTTTTTGCCTTGGCTTTGCCTGGCTTTGAAGGTGCTGCCTTAGCTGCTGCCTTCTTAATTTCTTTTACTGTTTTTATTGACTTCTTCATATTCACTTTTTTTTATGAGTGGTTATTCCACTAAAGTGTTACTATTTTCCTTCTGCAATAATACAAATTTCTAACAAAAAAATATTTCTTCCAAAAAAAAATTTATTCCCTTTAGAGAATTATAGTTTAGTAACTTTGCGTTCCTTATCAAAAAAATGCTATTAGATATTTTAAATAATCAGTTTTTAGGCAATAGCTACGAAAGCTATTTATGGTTTCTGGGAATTGTTTTTGTCGGATTGATATTGCACCAATTTGTTTCAAAAGTATTAGCCCAGTTTGTTTTTCGGTTCCTTAAAAAATATTCTACTGGTGTAGCTTTTGAAAAATTATTTAATCTAATTAAGCGTCCATTACGAATTTTCATTTTACTCATTACCTTTTATTTTGCATTTGACCAACTTAGCTTTCCTCAAACATGGCATCTTGTTTCAAAAAACAATTTTGGACTAAGAATGTTCCTTTATAGAGGTTTTCAAGCAGGGATAATAATAAGTATTACCTGGATAATATTAAGAATGGTTGATTATTTTGGATTGGTGCTTATGTATAAAGCATCATTAACAGAATCAAAAAGTGATGATCAACTTATTCCATTTATCAAAGAGTCCATAAAAGTTATTGTTGTAATCTTAAGTTTATTTTTTACGCTTGGATTAGTTTTCAAACTTAATGTTGCTTCGCTTATTGCGGGTCTTGGAATTGGAGGTATTGCTATTGCGTTGGCAGCAAAAGAAACATTAGAAAATCTTATCGGTTCATTTACTATATTTTTAGATAAACCATTTTTGGTTGGAGATTTAGTTCAAATAGGAAATATGGTTGGAACCATTGAAAAAATTGGTTTCAGAAGCACCCGCATTCGCACACTCGAAAAAAGTTTAGTTACTGTTCCAAACAAAAAAATGGTAGATGG
>CAYPEC010000069.1:3139-6418 GCA_964409625.1 uncultured Bacteroidia bacterium
GAATTTGCATATCCTACTTCAACAGTGCACATCGTTTCAAATAAAAATTAATACAATAAGTCTTGATTTTTCTCGTTTAAAAGCAATTCGCTACTAACATTTCATTGTTTAAAATTCAAAGTCAATGAAAAATTATGTCTTTGCTTTAGCAAGTAATTTAGCACATCTAAAAAGAAAAAATTATGCTTAACTCAATTCTTCTGCAAATCACTAATTCAATTGCAACTCCTGATACAGCAAAAAAAGCTGTTGATACCCTACAACAAGCGAATGCTGCTTTGAACAATATTGTTCCCCCTGCCGCATCTCAACCAACCGAACAGGCGCTCTCGCTTTTTGAACTCATCATAAAGGGAGGGGTAATTATGATTCCACTTGGAATACTTTCTATAATCACAATTTATTTTTTGGTGGAAAGATTTTTGGTAATCAAAAAAGCAGGAAAAATGGAAGTCAACTTTATGAATAACATACGTGATTTTATTCATAGCGGAAATATAGAAGCTGCAAAATCTCTTAGTAAAAACACAAATGGACCACAGGCGAGAATGATTGAAAAAGGAATATCTCGAATTGGAAAACCAATTAAAGAAATTGAATCAGCAATAGAAAGTGTAGGAAAAGTAGAGGTAGCAAAACTCGAAAAAAATACTGGAGTGCTTGGTATTGTAGCCGGTATTGCCCCAATGTTTGGATTCATTGGAACTATCATCGGTGTAATTAAAATTTTCTACAACATTTCACTTCAGGATAGTATTAGCATCGGAGCTATTTCGGCTGGACTTTATGAAAAAATGATTACCAGTGCATCTGGATTAGTAATAGGTGTTTTTGCTTTTGTAGGCTATCATATTTTAAATATGATGATTGACCGAGTAGTTCAAAAAATGGAAACAACATCAATAGAGTTTATCGACCTATTGCAAGAACCTACTAAATAAATTTATTATGCAACTACGAAGAAAAAACAGACATGTTTTTGAGGTTTCAACGGGATCATTGAATGATATCATGTTTTTCTTATTGTTATTTTTTCTTATCGTTTCAACCCTTATAAATCCAAGCGTAATAAAGCTTACACTACCAAATTCAAAAAAAGCGCAAACGATGGATAAGCAACAAATTGTTGTTGAGGTAAGCAAAGATTTAGAATATGCAGTTAATGGAGTTAAAGTTTCCTTCTCAGATTTAGAGCCAGCAATTTCTATTGCCATGCAACAAACTACCGAACCTACCGTTGTATTAAGACTTGACCAATCGCTTTCGGTACAAGATTTGGTAGATGTATTGCAGATTGGGAACAAACTAAAAGTTAAAATGATACTTGCCACAAAAGCACCGAACGGATAAAAATGTCATCAGCAATAGAAAAATACGATAGAGTAAAAGCATTAGCAATAACAATACTTTTCCATGTATTGTTGTTCTTGTTTTTTATCTATTTCATTATTCACACTCCACTTCCTCCTTTTCCTGAAACAGCAGGAACACCAGGAATTGAAGTGAACTTTGGCAATCTTACCGAAGGAACTGGCAATACAGAAAACAGTGGAATTGGAGATATGCCCGAAAATCAAAACAATACTGCAGTTACCGAAAAAACTACTACTAGTGCTTCCGAAAATGTTTTAACAAATGATGCAGAGGAAACTGCAAACATTAATAAGTCTGAAAACAAAAAAAAGACAGATACTAAAACTGAGGATAAAAAAGTTGACAAACCTGTAGATCCTCAACCAAGTCAGGCATTAGCAGATGCGTTAAGCAAATTCAAATCCAATAAAAATAAATCTACTGGAGGAGATGGAAATTCAGGAAAGGCGGGTAACGAAGGTGACCCAAATGGTTCTCCAGATGGAACTGGAAATGGCGGAGATGGAACAGGCAATGGCTCTGGAGTGAAATATGATTTGAAAGGAAGGGTGATGCTTAAGCGTCCAGATATTTCAGATGATTCACAAGAAGAAGGAAGAGTTGTTGTAGATATTATTGTGGATGAATCAGGAAGGGTTACTCATGCTACTCCAGGTGCTAGGGGTTCTACTACAACAAGTGCAGTACTTTATGCAAAAGCTCGCCAAGCTGCTTTAACAGCAAAATTTAACACCGCTGCTCAAGGAATAAAAGAGCAACGCGGAAGTATTACTTTTGTGTTTATACTTGACTAAAATCTTTTCAACTTAATGAATTACCAAGAAACGCTAAACTATATGTATAGCCAGTTGCCTATGTTTCAAAGAATAGGAGCTGCTGCATATAAAGCTAATCTTGATAACACAATTACCATTTGTAAATTACTCGGTAACCCAGAAAACAAATTTAAAAGTATTCACATTGCAGGTACTAATGGCAAGGGTTCTACTTCGCATATGCTTGCTTCTGTTTTGCAAGCAAGTGGATATAAAGTAGGACTTTACACTTCTCCTCATCTAAAAGATTTTAGAGAACGAATAAAAATTAATGGAAAAGAAATTTCCAAAAAGTATGTTTCAGATTTTATTCAAAAACATAAAACCGATTTTGAAAAAATAAAACCATCATTCTTTGAAATGACTGTTGGTTTAGCATTTAGTTATTTTGCCGTAAAGAAAGTTGATATTGCCGTAATTGAAGTAGGGCTTGGCGGAAGGCTTGACTCTACAAATGTTATTACACCATTACTTTCTGTAATCACCAATATTAGTTATGACCACACCAACTTACTTGGAAATACTTTGGAAAAAATTGCGAGTGAAAAAGCAGGAATTATTAAATCAAATGTTCCTGTTGTAATTGGAGAAAAACAAAAAGAAACAAAAAATATTTTTGTTAAAATCTCAAAAGAAAAAAAATCAAAAATCATTTTTGCAGAAGATAATTACGCTCTAAAAAAAATTACTCATAAGCAACGAAAAGGAAAACTTTATTTAGCAGGAGATTTATACAGGAACAAAAAAGTTTTTATGAAAAATTTAGATTGTGAGCTCACAGGACTTTACCAGCAGAAAAATATTTGCACGGCAATTTGTGCTGCCGAAGAATTAAGAAATATTGGGTTAAAAATATCTCTGAAAAATATTTCTTTAGGAATAAAAAATGTTGTTACAAAAACAGGGTTAATGGGTCGTTGGCAAATTTTATCAAAAGCCCCTTTAACCATTGCTGATACAGGACACAACGAAGCTGGAATAATAGAAGCATTGGCCCAAATAAAAAATACTCCTCACAAAAATTTACATCTCGTTTTGGGAATGGTAAACGATAAAGATATTTCCAAAATATTGAGTTTGCTTCCTAAAA
>CAYPEC010000070.1:0-1484 GCA_964409625.1 uncultured Bacteroidia bacterium
CTTTCGGTATGAGCTTCACTAACAAAACCCACTTCATATCCTGATGGTCCAAGGTAAATTCCTTTTTCTAACAGCTGATGATATATGGTTTTGAAATGCTGCATACTACTTGGGTCAATATCTTCAGCGCATTGTATTTTTTCTTTTTCAGTAAATGCAATCCAGAAAATAGAACCAATACTAAAAATTTGGGATTTAGGATTTAGAATTTGGGATTTAGAAATTGTGTCAATAAATATTTTTGTTTTTTTCTCCAAGTCAGAATAAAAATTTGGTTTCAAACATTCAGTTAGCTGGGCAATTCCGGCAGCCATAGCTACTGGGTTTCCACTTAAAGTTCCTGCTTGGTAAACATCGCCTTCAGGAGAAATACAACTCATAATCTTTGCACTTGCTCCATAAGCACCAACAGGTAAACCTCCACCAATAATTTTTCCGTAAGTAATAATATCGGGCTTAATATTGTAATATCCTGCAGCGCCTGTAAAGCCAATACGAAAGCCGCTTATTACTTCATCAAAAATCAAAAGAGTTTTATTTTCAGTACAAATATTCCTTAAAAATTCGAGATATTCTTTGTCTTGCAAAAGCAAGCCGTTATTGGCTGGTATAGGTTCAATGATTATACATGCAATTTCATTTTTGAATTTTGCAAAAGCTTCTTTAACCGCTTCTTTATTGTTTAAGGGCACAACAATAGTTTCATTTACAAAAGCTTCAGGCACACCAGCCGATGAAGTATTTCCAAATGTTACCAATCCAGAACCTGCTTTTACTAAAAGAGAATCACTATGTCCGTGATAACAACCTTCAAATTTTAAAATTTTGTTTCGCTTTGTAAATCCTCTTGCCAAACGAATAGCACTCATTACAGCTTCTGTACCCGAACTCACAAAACGAATTTTTTCAATGTATTTATTGTTTGAAAGAATTAGTTCAGCGAGTTTATTTTCTAGTTCAGTTGGAGCTCCAAACGAACTTCCTTTTTCAACAGTTGTTTTAATGGCTTCAACCACTTTTGAATTTGCGTGTCCTAAAATTAATGGTCCCCAAGAACAACAAAAATCTATGTATTCATTTCCATCTGCATCCCAAATATGCGAACCCTTTCCTCGCTCAATAAACAAAGGTGTTCCACCAACAGAACGAAATGCACGAACAGGAGAATTTACTCCGCCTGGAAAATATGTTTTAGCTTTTAAAAATAACGCTTCTGATTTTTCTTTTTTCATTTTCTCGATTAAAGTGCAAATATATATCTTTGGCTTTGCGTCTCAGCGTCTTTGTGGTTAAATATTTTACCGCTAAGGCACAAAGGCGCAAAGAATAACTATGAAATACTTGAATACGCTTGAGTTTGCCAAAGAGCAAGACAATAAAGACCTGTTAAAAAATTACAGAGAGAAATTTTATTTTCCGCAGATGCATGGAAAGAATGCAATTTATTTTACAGGAAATTCTCTTGGACTTCAGCCAAAATCAAC
>CAYPEC010000070.1:1584-6369 GCA_964409625.1 uncultured Bacteroidia bacterium
GCTTGGTGTACCTATAAATATTTGAATTCGGGACCAGGAAGTGTTGGCGGAGCATTTGTTCACGAAAGGCATCATGCGGCTAATTTGCCAATATTGGCAGGTTGGTGGGGACATGATAAATCGGTTCGTTTTAAAATGGAAAAAGGTTTTAAACCTATTCATTCGGCTGAAGCATGGCAGTTGAGCAACGCACCTGTATTATCAATGGCAGCACACAAAGCAGCTATTGAAATTTTTGATGAAGTTGGAATGGATGCTTTGATTGAGAAGAGTAAAAAACTTACAGGGTATTTAAGATTTATAATTGAATCGATAAACTCTGAAATTCAAACTTCAGACTTGAAACTTGAAATTATAACACCTGATGCAGGCCAAGGTTGTCAGCTTTCAATAATTGCTCACGGAAGAGGGAAAGATTTATTTAATAAACTTTTAGAAAAGGGAATTATTTCAGATTGGAGAGAGCCCAATGCTATTCGTTGCGCACCAGTTCCACTCTATAATTCTTTTGAAGATGTTTATCTGTTTGGAGAGATTTTGAAAAATAATTTAACTAATTAATAAAAACTAAAATTGAAATTTACCGACTTTAAATTCGAAGCGAACTTGCAGGAAGGACTTGATTCGATGGGCTTCGAAAACCCTACTCCAATTCAACAACAAGCTATTCCAATTATTCTAAACAATAAAGATTTAATTGGTTGTGCCCAAACAGGAACCGGAAAAACAGCAGCATTTGTTTTGCCAATTCTTAACAAACTTTCAGCAAATCCTACCTCATCTACAAATACTTTAATCATTGTTCCTACACGCGAATTAGCACTTCAAATTGATAATGCAATTCAGGGGTTTTCTTATTTTACTTCTGTGAGTTCATTGGCAATTTATGGTGGAAATGATGGTATGGCTTTCGAGCAAGAAAAGAAAGCATTAAGTCAAGGAGCAAATATTATTATTGCTACACCTGGAAGATTGATGTCGCACTTAAATTCAAATTATGTAAAATTTTCACAGATAAAACATTTGATTTTAGACGAAGCTGACCGAATGCTGGATATGGGCTTTATAGATGACATCATTAAAATTTCTACTCATCTGCCGAAAGAAAAACAAACGCTTATGTTTTCAGCAACTATGCCGCCAAAAATAAGGTCACTTGCAAATAAACTTTTAGTAAATCCAGAAGAAATAAGTATTGCACTTTCTAAACCTGCTGCAGGAATAACTCAAGCAGCGTACCTTGTTTATGATAGTCAAAAAAATAAATTGATTGAACATTTATTGTTAGGAAAAGATTTGACAAGTGTGCTTATATTTTTATCAACCAAACAAAATGTTAAAACGCTTGAAAGAGATTTGCAAAAGGTAGGATTGCAAGTAAGAGCAATACATTCAGATTTAAAGCAAGATGAGCGTGAAGAAGCATTGCTACTTTTCAGAAGTAGAAAAATTAAAATTTTAGTTGCAACAGATATTTTATCAAGAGGAATAGATATTGAAGGAATTGATTTGGTAATTAATTATGATGTTCCGCACGATGCGGAAGACTATATTCATCGTATCGGGCGCACAGCGCGAGCAGCTACAACAGGAATTGCCATTACATTTATCAATGATTTTGATCAATATAAATTCTCTAAAATCGAAACTTTAATTGGTGCTGAAATAAATAAACTTCCATTGCCTGAAAGCCTAGGTAGCGGACCTGTTTATGACCCAACATCAAGACCTAAGAAGCCAATGTTTAATAAAAATCGGCATTTTAAAAAGAAAACAACTTAATATCAAATTGAGATAAACTTGATAAAAATCATTTTTAGATAAAATATTAATAAGAACATTTGAAAAAAATTCATGAGTAAAAATATTAATATAATAGGAGCAGGACTTGTGGGTTCTTTGCTTTCTATTTATTTGGCAAAGAAAGGATACAATGTATCTATTTTTGAACGCAGACCAGATATGCGTAAAGCAAAAATTTCAGCAGGAAAATCAATCAACTTGGCACTTAGTGATAGGGGTTGGAAAGGTTTAGAAGGAGTTGGTATTGCTGATGAAATTAAAAAAATTGCCATTCCCATGTATGGAAGATTTATCCATAACAAGGATGGTTCAACATCCTTCCAACCGTATGGAAAAAATAATCAGGCAATTTATTCTGTGTCGCGAGGAGAGATAAATATGAAGCTGATGGATTTAGCAGAACAGCAAAAAAGTGTAAAAATTTATTTCAACGAAAAATGTAATCAGGTAAATAGAAACACGCTTGAAGTTGAATTTGAAAATGTAGAAACTCAAAAAATAACTAAGCACAAGAGCGACTTGCTTTTTGGTGCTGATGGGGCTTTTGCAGCTTCACGATTAAATATGCAATTGCAATCGGATAGATTTGAATACAATCAGCATTACATAGAAGCAGGTTATAAGGAGTTGATAATTCCTGCTGGAAATCCCGATGCTTCGGGAGGAGAATTTTTGATTGAAAAAAATGCTTTACACATATGGCCAAGAGGAAGTTTTATGATGATTGCATTGCCGAATCTAGATGGAAATTTTACTTGCACTTTGTTCCTTCCGTTTGAAGGAGAAAAGTCTTTTAGCAAGTTGAAAACAAGAGAAGACGTAAAACATTTTTTTGAGTCAGAATTTCCTGATGCGGTGCCTTTGATGCCAACTTTGTTGGATGATTTTTTTGCAAATCCAACATCTTCATTGGTAACTGTAAAATGTTTCCCTTGGACATTTGATAATAAGATTGGACTTATCGGAGATGCAGCACATGCAATTGTTCCATTCTTTGGACAAGGTATGAATTGTGGCTTTGAGGATTGTGTGGTGTTAAATAATTTGATAGAAAAACACAATGAAGATTGGGAGAAAATATTTCCTGAATATGAAACATTGCGCAAACCAGATGGAGATGCAATTGCAGATTTAGCAATTGCTAATTTTGTGGAGATGCGCGATAAAACAGCAGACAAAAAGTTTTTGTTGCAGAAAAAAATTGAAGCAAATTTTTCTTCTAAACATCCTGATAAATGGATTCCGCTTTATTCGATGGTAACATACAGCCCTCATATTCGTTACTCAACTGCTTTAAAAGAAGGACAAAGACAGGAAGCTATTATGCAAAAAATAATGGCTATGCCCGATATTGAAAGTAAATGGGATAGCCAAGAAGTGGAGAAAGCAATTTTGAAATTAATTAGTTAGAATCAAGATTAAAGTATCGAGATCTAAGAATTTTAATCTTGATTCTATAATCTTGTGTCTTGAATCTGTTTACAATGTATCTCAAAAAAAATCTTGTTGTAAAATTATTATTTGAAAATACTTCAAAGAATGAAATTATGGGCATTAAGCGATACAATGCTTATATGAATGAAACAGGAAATTATTGTACGCTTTGTAAAATTGATATTACCCGAAATCCAATCTTGCCTAGGGAACAAAAAGTAATTACTGCTATTTTGGAATCTCCTGTTGGCTTTGGAAAATACTTAAAAGAAACTTCTCTGCTAATTATTAAAGATGGAATTTATGAAGAGGGCAGGGCTATTGTGTTAGATATTTTAGGGAATATGGATGAGTTTACTCAACAAACTTAAATCTTTCTACTTCCTTTCCCTCCTCAACAATTTTTTCAGTAAACATTTTTAGAGGTCTAGCCCATAGATTACTTTCCGAGTTTTGATAAAGAGTTTTGTAAACAACCATTTCTTCAAGTGTTTCGCTATGTTTGGCAATACCAATTACTTCGTATTCTTTTCCCTTGTAATGTTTGTATTTGCCTAATTTGATTTGCATTAAGCAGTAACCATTTCTCCAACAAAAGGATTGTATTTGCGCTCATAACCAATTGTAGTGCTTGGTCCATGCCCAGAGTAAACTGTATAATCATCTCCAAGTGGGAATAATTTTTTGCGAATATTTTTTAAAAGTGTTTCATGGTTTCCGCCAGGTAAATCAGTTCTGCCAATGCTTCCATAAAATAAAACATCTCCTCCAATCACAAATTTTTGTTCATGATTTACAAAGCAAAGACTCCCTGGAGAATGACCCGGAGTAAATAAAATTTCGAGTTTAGAATTTCCCCATTCAATAGTCTCACCTTCTTTTAAAAATTTTTTTGGAGCAGGAGATTTTTCTACATTTAGGTTATAAACATGTGCTACATCTAGCAAAGAATCAAGCGTTTTTAAATCATGTTCATTAATTTCAAGGTCGAGTTTATAAGTTTCGCTAATAAATTTATTTCCGAAAACATGGTCGATATGGCAATGAGTATTAATCAATCGAACAGGTTTTAATTTGTTTGATTTTATAAAACCGGTAAGCTCCATTCGCTCCGATTCATCATAACAGCCAGGGTCAATAACAATACACGCTCCCGTTTTATCGGCAAGAACATAGGTGTTTTCTTGAAAAGGATTAAAAGAAAATTGATATATCTGAATCATAATTTTGTCATCAAAACTGCGTTACAATATTACTAAAATCTGTATCTTTATTCATCGTTTGCAAAAAAACTTGAAAACAATTTTTACACATATACAAAATCACTCTCCGAAACTTCAAAAATTAATTGTTGTTTTCTTTTTGATTTCCAAATTTTCCTATGCCCAATTTTATAGCGGGTCGCAAATGGAATTTGGAAAAAACAGAGTTCAGTATGATAATTTTTTATGGACTTATTATAACTACGACAGGTATGATGTTTACTTTTACGAAGGTGGAAAAGACATTGCAAACTATGTGTCGAGCTCGGTACAGAAAAATTTAGAA
>CAYPEC010000071.1:0-4638 GCA_964409625.1 uncultured Bacteroidia bacterium
GCAATTTGAAAATATTGAAAAATCATTTTATCAATCAACAAAAGATTTTCTTTCTTCTTACAACAATTTATTTTTTAAAGACGAAACGATATTGCTGAAAGGTGCACGAACATTTGGATTTGAAGACATCAGCAAAATACTTCAACAAAAAGCACACGAAACAGTTTTAGAAATAAACTTGAATTCCATCGTACACAACTTAAATTATTTTCGTTCGAAACTAAAAGCAGATACTAAGATAATGGCAATGGTTAAGGCATTTTCATACGGAAGCGGAAGTTTTGAAATTGCAAATATTCTTCAGTTTCATCGTGTAGATTACTTAGCTGTTGCTTATGCCGATGAAGGTATTGAATTACGTAAAGCAGGAATTACGCTCCCAATAATGGTGATGAACCCTGAGGAGCAGAGTTATGATACGATGATTCAATACAATTTAGAACCTGAGATTTTTTCTTTTCGTGTGTTGAGTTTATTTGATGAAGCTGCAAAGCGCAACAAACAAGGGTTTGAAAACAAACCACTTGCCATTCATTTAAAACTTGATACAGGAATGCACCGCTTAGGTTTTGAAGAAAAAGATTTGAATGAATTAATTGTAAGAATAAAAAACAATAAAAATTTGGAAGTGAAATCTATCTTTTCGCACCTTGCTGCAAGCGATGAAACAGAGCACGATGATTTTACAAGACATCAGATAAAAAAGTTTTCGCAGATGAGTGAGCGGATTATTTCTCACTTCAATTATCCTATTTTGAAACACATTTTAAATTCGGCTGGAATCATTCGTTTTCCGGATGCGCAGTTTGATATGGTTCGTTTGGGTATTGGGTTGTATGGCATTGGAGCTACTGAAGCTGAACAAACACATCTACAAAATGTAAGCACATTAAAAACTACAATCTCTCAAATTAAAAATGTAAGCGCTGGCGATACTATTGGCTACAGTAGAAAAGGAGTTGCAACTAAAAATATTACCATAGCAACTGTTCCAATCGGATATGCCGATGGCTTGAATAGAAAGCTGAGTAATGGTAAGGGACAAATGGTAGTGAATGGGAAATTTGCTCCTATTGTTGGTAATGTATGTATGGATATGTGTATGATTGATGTTACCGATATTAAATGCAATGAAGGTGAAGAAGTAATTGTGTTTGGAGAACAATATCCGATTACAAAAATTGCAAAAGACTTAAACTCGATTGTCTATGAAGTGCTCACCAATGTTTCGAGAAGAGTGAAGCGAGTTTATTATCAGGAATAGTTTGAGGAGTAATAAATGATAGATGGTGAATTATGAATTTTGCAGGTTTCTGTAATTACAAGATAATACTAACAAGAGCGCAAGTTTAAGCAAAACAGACTTGCTATCCCTACATTAAAACTTTTCCCAATTTGCAAATTCGTAAAAATTCGTTATTCAGACCACTATTTTTCCATTTCCTTTTTTTTATACCTTAGCACTCCTCAAAAAAACAAAAGATGAACTATTTGGAATTTGAAAAACCCATTGCCGAACTTGTTGACCAACTCGAAAAGTTAACACAAATGGCTAAAAAAAGTGGTGTTGATGCATCTAAAACTATTGCGGAACTCGAAGAAAAAATAAAAACTGCACGCAAAGAAATATTTCAGAACCTTACACCTTGGCAAAGAGTTCAAGTTTCGCGTCACCCAGATAGACCTTATACCTTAGCTTATATTAACCATGCTACCAATGGAAGTTTTATTGAACTTCATGGTGACCGCACAGTGAAAGATGACAAAGCCATGGTAGGCGGATTTGGTGATGTAGATGGGCAAACGGTTATGTTCATTGGTCAGCAAAAAGGAATAAATACCAAAATGCGCCAGATTCGAAACTTTGGTATGGCAAATCCCGAAGGTTACCGCAAAGCATTACGACTAATGAAACTTGCAGAAAAATTTAATAAACCCATTGTTACATTTATTGATACTCCCGGAGCCTACCCAGGAATAGAAGCCGAAGAGAGAGGACAAGGGGAAGCAATTGCACGCAACTTGATCGAAATGGCTCAGCTTAAAGTTCCTGTTATTTGTATTATTATTGGCGAAGGAGCTTCTGGTGGTGCTTTAGGAATTGGCATTGGCGATAGCGTTTTGATGCTTGAAAACACTTGGTATTCAGTAATTTCGCCTGAGTCCTGCTCTTCCATTTTATGGCGCAGTTGGGATTTTAAAGAAAAAGCAGCCGAAGCACTAAAACTTACAGCAATTGACATGGCAGCTAACAAACTAATTGATGGAATTATTCCAGAACCTCTTGGTGGTGCGCATACAAACCAAATAGAAGCATTTGAAACCGTGAAACAAGAAATTTTAAAACAACTAAGCGTCTTAAAAAAGATGAACCCAGAAGACAGAATTAATAAACGCATTGAAAAATTTTGTGCAATGGGAGTTACTATCGATTAATAAAATAATCTTATATATTTGCAACAAATAAAAAAACAACCTATGAACAGAAAATTAATTTTCGCCTCACTTTTCACTTCACTTGTATTATTTTCTTGCGGAGAAAAAGTTGAAGAGTATGATGCTCAAGTAACCACCGACTCTCTATCAGATGCAGTTAGAACAAGTGCAAACTTAGTTCGCATTAGCATTCCTTCACCTACAGTAATTGGTCAACAATTATCTAGAGCAAAATATAATTTTGATGCTGGAGTTCTGAATCCTTCAAGCAAAGCATCTTCGTATTCAAGTAAATATGATGCAGCGGCAAACCTTGGGGTTTATGGTGCTGACTTAGGTTATGCAGGATCATACAATCAATCACAATCAGCTATGGAATATTTAGCTCAAGTTGGACGCCTTGCTAAAGTAGTTGGTATTGAAAGTGCATTTGATGAAAATTTCGCTAAAGATATTGCTGGTACAGCAGGAAAAGGAGATAGCCTAGTTTCGATGGTTGATCAAGCATTTGCAAAAGCAGAAAGAAATCTTCGTTCAAATGACAGAGCTGCTTCGGCTGCTATAATTGTTGGCGGTGGATGGATTGAGGGTTTGTATATTGCTTCAAATATTATTGGTTCTCGTACTAAAGACTCTACAAACGAAGAAGCATACCATACTATTTTCAGCCATTCAAATTCATTCAAATATGTATTGGATTTGTTAGCTCAATATAAAAATGATGCTGATTGCGCTAAGATGGCTCAAGAGTTTCAATCACTAACCCCTATTGTTGATGTTTATGGAAGAAAGCCAGACCTTAGCCAACAAGATGTAATGGAAATTAAAAAACTTGTTACTCCAGTACGCAACAGAATAACTAACTAAAATACAATTTTTGTTTTATTAAGAAGGGCACCAATAGGTGCCTTTTTTATTTGTTGTAAAGAATATGAATATTTTGAATAGTATCTGTAAAAGTAGTAGTATGAATTACGGATGGAGTTATAGAATAATTATAATAAACTAAATCTTTTGCCGAAGCCACCAGCAACTGATTATTCACTCCATCATACCCAAGTTTGCTTGCAAACACTCCTGTTATATAAGGCGTAAGCCCAGTGGAAGAATATTGATACTTATATATAGTTCCGTTTTCGTGAGCAATTAAAATAGTGCTGTTATCAATGCGAATGGCATCAATTACTTTTCCTGCTGACAAAGTTGTTGGAGCCCAGAAAAAATTATTGGTAAAATCATAAATCTTTAACTCTCCCTGCGTTCCATTATTTCCAAGTACAAATAAATTGCTTGCATCTTTTTCTAAAATTGAAACCACATCCATACCCACATCTTTTTGTTGTTTGAGAGCACCTGTATTATAAAACACACTAATATTTGTAGGATTAGATGATTTTGATTTTTGTTCTGAAACAAAATAATCGTAATACTTCACAACCAACTCAGGATAATTGGAGGAGGCAGAAGCGTATGCCTTCTCTCGATAACTGTTGTAATTATATTTTTGAATATACTCATCGTAATAAGAACAATACAAATACTGTTCATCGCTCATCAAATTCATAAAATAGTTAGCGGACGAATTAGGTTGCGACTCTGACCAAAGCTGATTACCACTAGCAATATCAATGACTCTAAGTGCTCCAGATGAAGTGCTGGAGGTAGCTACAAAAAACTTTTGATGATAGGAACTCACAGCCGATGAAACATAAGCTCCAGAATAAGAATATCTCAATGAACTATTAAAAACAGAATCTACATAATTAACTTCCGTTTGTACAGATGATGGTGTGGTAATAACATACACTCCCCTTCTCCTGTCAGGCACTTCTGTAATTTGAATTTTTCTATACACTCGAGTATCACTTACTCCATCCGATGCTGTAACTACTATGTAATATATCCCAGTTTCTATATGTATATCATATAAATAATAATCTTTCTGAAAAGTAACCGAGTTAGATGAAACATCAACAGAAATAGAATTTTGAGCTGTAGCAGAATTTGCATCCACCAATTTTATACTCACGCTTTTCAATGAGTTTTCATCGCTGGCAGAACCACTCACCACTATTTTATCATACACATTGTAATATGAATTATCATTAGGTGAAGTAACGGTTACTAAAGGCGGAGTAGCATCCTTATCCTTTTTACAAGAATTTAAAAAGATAAAAACAGTTAGAGAAATAATGAGTATTA
>CAYPEC010000071.1:4738-6314 GCA_964409625.1 uncultured Bacteroidia bacterium
AACAAAGCCCGATAATAAGGGCTTTTATTATCTCCAAAACCCTGAACAGTAAAAGACAATGAGCAACGCATTCGAAGAAAAAAATCGCGATACTTCCAAAAGAAGAAAACCAATTACAATTAGTCAACAGATATTAGATGTAGGCAAAATGCCTCCGCAAGCAGTAGATTTAGAAGAAGCTGTTCTTGGAGCTTTGATGTTAGAAAAAGAAGCACTCACCAATGTAATTGACATTCTTCAGCCCGAAGCATTTTATAAAGATGCTCACGTTAGAATTTATACTGCTATTCAAAACTTATTTAAAAAATCTGAAGCAGTCGATATTTTAACTGTTACACAGGAATTAAAAAAACTTGGAGAATTAGATTTGGCAGGCGGAGCACTTTACATCTCTCAACTTACCAATCGCGTTGCATCTTCTGCAAATATCGAATCTCACTCACGTATCATTGCACAAAAACATATTCAACGAGAATTAATCCGCATATCAAGTGAAACCATTCGTGATGCATATGATGAAACAATGGATGTGTTCGATATGCTCGATAATGCTGAGAAAGGTTTATATTCAGTTGTAGAAGGAAACATCAGAAAGAGCTACGATAAAATGAGTACGCTGATTCATAAAGCCATCGAACAAATTGATGTAGCAAGAAATCAACAAGATGGAGTTTCTGGTGTACAGAGCGGTTTTTCACAATTGGATAGAGCAACATCTGGTTGGCAAAAATCCGATTTAGTAATTATGGCTGCTCGCCCTGGTATGGGTAAAACAGCGCTGGTATTAAATCTCTGCCGCAACGCTTCTATTCAATTTAAAAGACCAGTTGCTTTATTTTCTTTAGAGATGTCCTCCATCCAGTTAGTAAATAGATTAATTTCTATGGAAACTGGCATTGATTCGGAAAAATTAAAAAAAGGAAATATTGCCGACCATGAGTATCAACAGCTACATGCTCGTATTGCTCAATTATCCGAAGCTCCTATTTTTATTGACGATACTCCTGCCCTTTCTATTTTTGAATTAAGAGCAAAAGCAAGACGATTAAAAGAAAAAAGCAATATCGAAATGATTATCATTGACTACTTGCAACTAATGACTGCTGGTAATGATAACAGAGGAAATCGTGAACAGGAAATAAGCATGATATCACGTTCATTAAAAGCTCTTGCTAAAGAACTTGAAATACCAATTATTGCATTATCTCAATTAAGTCGTGCAGTTGAAACACGCGGAGGAGTTAAAAGACCAATGCTTTCAGACTTACGTGAATCAGGTGCTATTGAACAGGATGCCGATATGGTAATATTCATTTATCGCCCCGAGTACTATGAAGTAACCGAAGATGAAGCAGGGAACTCAACCCTAGGTCTTGCTGAAATAATTATTGCAAAGCATAGACATGGTGCTGCACAAACAGTAAAATTAAAATTCATTCCATCTCAAGGAAAATTTACAGATTGGGATGCTTTCGACAATTTTGATGCGGGTGCAGGAATTGAACCTTCAGGAGATTTTAATACTCCTCCAAAAACAGTTACAAGAGGTTCGAGAATGAATGATATTGAAGAAGAT
>CAYPEC010000072.1:0-1541 GCA_964409625.1 uncultured Bacteroidia bacterium
TTTCATGTTTTACTATCTGTGAATGGGGCTAAAGATATTTGAAATAGCTGAAATATTTTAAAGGATGATTGATTTTGGCTTTTTTCTTTTTGGGTTATTATGGAGTGCAAGTTTCAATTTACGGAAACCTTTAATTTTTATGCGGAAAGTAAGGTTCAATTTGCGGAAACCTTCAATCTTTCACGTGAAAAATGCTTGGTTTCCAGAAATTGGAGGATACTTTCCAGAAATTCAGATAGGGTTTCTAGAAATTGATGCTGAGATGCTGAAACAAGTTCAGCATGACGGAGAAAAAGTGAAATTTAATTTGACAGTTTGTAATAAAGAGCAAAATCAAAAGAGCCAGTGGAGGTGGTTGCTTTTATTTTTATTTCGCCATCTTCGGGCATATATGTAGGTTTGTCATTAATATCTGCTCTACGATTACTCTCAAAATGAAATTCCGTTGTATAGGCATTTAGGTGTAGGGGTTTACCGTTAATATATAATGTTACATTAGCCACATCACTAATACTGCCTTTATATGTCATAAACCCAAGTTCTATAGGTTGTTTTGTCTTTATAATATGTTCAATTTTATGTTCTGAACTAGCTTCGTCATTATTAAATTCAATTGGGGCTTCCATAGTTATAAGTTTTTAGTTTGGACAAATATAAAAAATAATATTCGTATTAAAAAAATAAGTTTGTATACCCCTTCGCATATTCGTAACATATTCGTTATTAGTATGCAAAAGGTTATTATTAACAACTTTTTAATATCTATTTTCCTGCCAAAAAAACCGAGATAAATTATTATGTTTATCTTTGCACACATTAATTATGGCAGCAGTAAAATTTAATAGTACAAATCCACAGTTTTTTAGCACCCTAAGAAACAGAGTTGACGAGTATTTTAAGACCAATAACTTAAAGCACACGGGCAACTTTAAACTGTATGCTAAAACAGCAATCCTTTTATCAGGATTAATCGCTTCTTATATTATACTTGTATTCTTTACTCCTTCAAATGCTTGGGTTTCTTTGGGGGTTTGTGCTTTAATGGGATGCTTTATGGCAGGGGTAGGGTTTAATGTATTGCACGATGGTGGTCACGGAAGCTATTCGAACAATGCAACGATTAATGATTTGATGTCATACACCTTAAACCTTATGGGTGGCAGCTCTTTTATGTGGAAACAAAAACACAATTTAAATCACCATTCTTTTACCAATATTGAAGGGATGGATGATGATATAGATGTTAAACCTTTTTTGAGAGTAAATGCCAATCAGAAAAGAATGTGGTTTCACCGCTTTCAGCATATCTACGGAATGCTGTTGTATGGCTTCACTTATTTCTTTTGGGTATTCTATAATGATTTTCATAAATACTTTTCTGGCAGAGTATCTAATAATTCAAATTTAAAAAAGATGAAAGTATCGGAGCATATTATGTTTTGGGTAACTAAAATATTCTATGTGGCTGCATTTATTGGTTTGCCTATGTATAATGTAGGTATAATAGAAACGATTTTAGGTTACGGTGTGCTTGTTTTTGT
>CAYPEC010000072.1:1641-6100 GCA_964409625.1 uncultured Bacteroidia bacterium
GCTACTACCGATGAAATAAAAGTTATAGGTAGACAATTACTTAATTGGCAAATGGGCGGAATGCTTGTTGGGGGAATATTTTGGGGTATTTTAGGAGATAAAAAAGGAAGACTCTCTGTATTGTTTGGTTCTATTCTGTTGTATTCAATTGCCAACATAGCTAATGGATTTGTTCAAACAGTTCCGCAATATGCTTTACTTCGATTTATTTCAGGATTTGGATTAGCAGGTGAGTTGGGTGCGGGAATAACACTTGTAAGCGAAACAATGGTAAAAGAAAAGCGGGGAATTGGAACTATGATTGTGGCTACGGTTGGTGTTTTTGGTGCAGTAGTAGCAGGTTTTATGAGTAACATCATTGAAAACTGGAGACATTCATTTTTTCTTGGAGGAGCAATGGGTTTGGCTTTGCTAATTATGCGTATCGGTGTTTTTGAATCAGGTATGTTTGAAAAAGTAAAAGAGCAAAACATTCCGAAAGGAAATCTACTCAGTCTGTTTTCTTCTCGAAAGAAAGCAATGAAATATTTAAGCATCATTATGGTAACTATTCCTGTGTGGTATGTAATGGGAATATTAGTAACCTTTGCTCCCGAAATGATGAAATCAATGGGAGTTACAGAGTTTACACCTAATCCAGGAAAGTGCATTATGTGGGCTTATTTAGGAATTACAATCGGAGATTTTGCCAGTGGATTTATCAGTCAATTATTAAAAAGCAGGAAAAAAGCATTGACTATTTTCCTTTCTCTTACAGTTGTTGGCATTGTTTTTTATTTTACGCTTGCTAAAATATCCGAAACAATTTTTTATTCGGTAATTCTTTTCATTGGCTTTGCAACCGGTTATTGGGCAGTATTTATGAGTACCGCATCTGAACTCTTTGGAACCAATATTCGCTCAACAGTAACCACCACAGCGCCTAATTTTGTTAGAGGTTCGCTTATCTTGGTTTCAAGTTTGGTAACTCTATTCGAAATATATTTAGGTTCTGCTCAAGCTGCTATTACAGTAGGAATGATTATCTTTGTGCTAGCATTTATTGCACTTTACAATTTAGAAGAAACATTTCATAAAGACCTTAATTATACAGAAGAATGAGCAAAAAAACAGTAGTATTAGGAGCATCAGAAAACCCAGAACGATATAGCTATAAAGTAATTAAAAGACTTGTTGCCCTTGAAGAGGAAGTAATTGCTGTTGGTATAAAAGAAGGAGAAATAGATGGAATTAAAATCCAAACAGGTACTCCGCATATTGATAATGTTGATACAGTAACTATGTATGTAGGAGCAAAAAATCAACCTTCTTATTATGATTATATCTTGTCGCTAAAGCCAAAAAGAATAATTTTTAATCCAGGAGCAGAAAACCCAGAGTTATCTGATTTAGCTCAAAAGAATGGAATTGAGGTTCTCGAAGCATGTTCTTTAGTTATGCTTTCGGTTGGTAATTACTAAATACTTTTCAAGATAATTTTACAAGCAGTTTTTATTTCTTCTTCGCTAATAACAAGGGGAGGAGCAATACGCATACTTTTTGCATTGAATAAAAACCAATCTACAATTACTCCACTTTCAATACACTGATTAATTATTCTTTTGTTCGTTTGTTCATCTTCAAACTCTAAAGCAATTAATAATCCTGCGCTTCTGTACTCTTTTATTTTCGGGTGTTTTAATAATGTTGCAAAGAGTTTTTCTTTTTCATTTACCTTTTTATGTAAGTTTTCTTCAATGATGAAATTAATTGTGGCAAGAGATGCAGCGCAGCATACAGGATGACCTCCAAATGTAGTGATATGTCCAAGCGGAGGATTAAAACTCAATGTATTCATTATCTCTTTCGAAGAAATAAATGCTCCAATAGGCATTCCACCGCCCATACCTTTTGCCAAACAAAGAATATCAGGAGTAATTCCAAGTTGTTCAAATGCAAAGAAACTACCTGTTCTTCCAAATCCTGTTTGAATTTCATCTAATACAAGAAGAGTTCCTGTTTTTTTGCAGCGTTCACTTAGCTTTTTTATAAAATCATTTTTCGGATTTATAATTCCTGCTTCAGCTTGAATAGCTTCAGCTACAACGCAAGCTGTTTTCTCTGTGATTTGTGTAAGATGAGCTTCATTGTTGAATTCAATTTGTTTGGTATCGGGCAGAAGAGGTCGGTATGCTTGTTTAAATTCTTCACTTCCCATAATGCTTAAAGAGCCCTGCGTACTTCCGTGATAAGCATTTTTGAAAGAAATGATTTCTGTTCTGCCTGTAAATCGCTTTGCTAATTTCATAGCTCCTTCAATGGCTTCGCTACCTGAATTAACAAAGTAAACAGAGTTTAAATTTGCAGGAAGAATATTGCTTAGCGCCTTTCCCAATTGAACTTGCGGAGATTGAATGTACTCTCCATAAACCATTAAATGCAAATATTTATCAAGCTGATTTTTGATTGCTTCCACAACCTTCGGATTTCTATGTCCAACGCTACTTACTGAAATACCAGAAATTAAATCAATATATTTTCTCCCATTTTTTCCATATAAATAGATTCCTTCTGCCTTTTCTATTTCAAGAGCTAAAGGGCTATCACTTGTTTGGGCAAGGTGATTTAGGAAAAGTTCTCTTTCGGCTAGCATTTTTAAAATTATTGTGCAAATGTAGGTTTTAAGCAAGTTGGGTGTAATCAAAAAAATATTTTTGTCGTTTAGAAGAATTATTTATCTTTGCAGTCCTTAAAAAAAGAGAACTCATGTCAAGAATATGCGAAATAACAGGAAAGAAAGCTATTGTAGGTAATAGCGTTTCTCATGCTAATAATAAAACAAGAAGAAAATTCCACCCGAATCTTCAAACTAAGAAGTTTTTCTTGGCTGAAGAAAACAAGTGGCTTACTTTAAGATTGTCTACTACAGCTATAAGAAATATCAACAAGAATGGACTTTTTGCTTGCGTTCAAAAAGCAAGAGCAGAAGGACACTTGAAAAAATAAATTAGGTTTTATAACCATTTTGGCAAAAACGTTGTTACATTAGTAGCAACGTTTTTTGTTTTATACAAATCGCTAAATCCTTGATATGAAAAAAACTTTTAAATCCCTTGCTCTCTTTTGTCTTTCTATTACTGCATTGGCTCAGCCAGATGCTCGTTTTGATAAAGATTTATTGTCAAAAGAATTTCATAGAGGCAGAAGAGAAGCACTTAGAGCACTTATGCCAGCGAATTCTGTTGCGGTATTCTTTGCTAATCCTGTTCGTAATCGTTCGAATGATGTGGATTATCAATATAGCCAAGACCCTAATCTATATTACCTAACAGGATGGCTTAACCCTAATGCAATGCTCTTGATTTTTAAAGAGCCAATTAAAATAGATACAATTTCAACCAATGAAATACTGTTTGTTCCGCCAAGAAATCCAGTAGCAGAAAAATGGACAGGACCTGTAAGAGGAGCTAATGATGCTGAAAGAGAAATGGGTTTGCGAAAGTCATTTATTAATTTTCAATTCGAAGAATTAAAGATAAATTTTCAGTCGTTTTCTAAGATATACCAATTACCAACCTATGAAGATGTTAGAGATGACAAGGATGATAGAGGTGATTTGTATGATTTAATAAGAATATTCAAATCGGTAAGTGGAGGTAATGCAGATGTAAGCCAATTAGAGAAATGGATGGGAGAATTAAGAGAAGTAAAACAACCTGAAGAAATGGTGTTGCTAAGAAAAGCTATTGATGCTTCATGTGATGGGCATCGTGAATTAATGAAAGCATTAACACCTGAAATGACCGAATACCAAGCACAAGCAGTCTTGGAATATTGTTTTAAAAAACATGGTTCTGAATATTGTGGATATCCTTCTATTGTTGGAGGAGGAGGTAATAGTTGCATTCTTCATTATTCAACTAATAGAAAAAGTTTAAAGAATAATGATTTGTTATTGTTTGATGCAGGAGCCGAATATCATGGATATACAGCAGATGTAACCCGCACAGTTCCTGCAAACGGGAAATATTCAGAAGAGCAGAAAAAGATTTATAATATTGTTCTTGAGGCGCAAGAAGCAGGTATTAAAGCTTGCAAAGCTGGAAATGCTTTTAGAGCACCACATGTGGCAACTACTACTGTTATTATGAAACGCCTTCTTGAGTTGGGGATTATAAAGCAAAATGCAGAAATCGCTAAATACTTCTTTCATGGAACCTCTCATTATCTTGGTCTTGATGTGCATGATCCTGGCACTTATGGAAAGTTAAAAGTAAATTCTGTGATTACAGTAGAGCCAGGTATATACATTCCAGAAGGCTCTCCTTGCGACCCTAAATGGTGGAATATTGGAGTGAGAATAGAAGATGATATTTTAATAACTGATGGAGAACCAGAAAATTTATCTGCTAAGGTCCCACGCAAAGTGGAAGAAATAGAAGCGCTTATGAAGGAATTAAGCATTTTTGATAAAAAGTAA
>CAYPEC010000073.1:0-5908 GCA_964409625.1 uncultured Bacteroidia bacterium
CACGCGCTTCTCCAATCGAAATAAATTTATTTTGTGATTGTGCATTTTTATTTTGTTCGCGAACTCTATCGTAATCTTTTGTTACATCAATCATAAAAGCATCGCGTAACTCTTCTGAAATCAAGCTACTCGCAACGGGTACTGATTTACTTGCATCATTTACGTGTACCACAGGGCCTGAATAATGTTGCGCAATTTTTACGGCTGTATGAACTTTAGATGTTGTAGCGCCACCAATCAACAAAGGAGTTTTAAAATTCAATCGTTCCATTTCTTTTGCTACGTGTACCATCTCATCCAATGAAGGCGTTATCAAACCACTTAATCCAATTATATCAACATTAAACTTTTTTGCTTCTTCCAAAATCTTATCGCAAGAAACCATCACACCCAAATCAATGATTTCATAATTGTTACAAGCCAGCACAACTCCAACAATATTTTTTCCAATATCGTGCACATCTCCTTTCACAGTTGCCATAAGAATTTTGCCGGCATTGGTTCTTCCATTGCCAACAATTCCTGCTTTTCTATTCGCTTCTTTTTCTGCAAGTAAGTAAGGTTCTAAATAAGCAACTGCTTTTTTCATCACGCGCGCACTCTTCACTACTTGCGGCAAAAACATTTTTCCTGCGCCAAATAAATCTCCCACCACATTCATTCCTGCCATTAACGGACCTTCAATTACATTCAACGGTCTTCCTAATTTTTGTCTTGCTTCTTCGGTATCAACATCAATATATTCTATAATTCCTTTTACTAATGCATAGCTCAATCGCTCTTCTACTATGGCTTTTCGCCAAGCTTCATCTTTTTCTGTTTTTTCTTTTGTAATTCCTTTTAATGATTCTGCGTGTTCAACTAATCGTTCTGTTGCATCGTCTCTTCTGTTCAATAAAACATCTTCAACTAATTCCAAAAGTGTTTTATCAATATCATCATACACTACTAACTGAGCAGGATTCACAATGCCCATATCCATTCCATTTTTTATGGCGTGAAATAAAAATGCAGAATGAATTGCTTCACGAACGTGATCGTTTCCTCTGAAAGAAAATGAAACATTACTCACTCCACCGCTCACTTTCGCGTGAGGCAAATTTTCTTTAATCCATTTTGTTGCGTTAAAAAAATCGAGTGCATTCAAGCGGTGCTCTTCCATTCCAGTTGCAACAGGGAAAATATTTGGGTCGAAAATAATATCCTGTGGATGAAATTTAACTTTGCTTACTAACACATCATAAGCGCGTTTGCAAATATCTTTTCTGCGTTGCAAAGTATCTGCCTGCCCAACTTCATCAAAGGCCATCACAATAACTGCAGCGCCATACTGTTTTACTTTTTCGGCTTGCTCAATAAATTTTTCTTCACCTTCTTTTAATGAAATAGAATTTACTATTGCTTTTCCTTGAACACATTTCAAACCAGCTTCAATCACAGTCCACTTGCTGGAATCAATCATAATCGGAACGCGTGAAATATCTGGTTCGGAAGCAATAAGATTTAGAAATTTTGTCATTGCAGCTTCGCTATCCAACATCCCTTCATCCATATTCACATCAATTACCTGTGCCCCTCCTTCTACCTGTTCACGGGCAATTGAGAGTGCCTCATCAAAATTATTTTCTTTGATTAATCGCAAGAATTTTTTTGAACCTGTAACATTTGTTCGCTCACCCACATTCATAAAATTACTTTCTGGACGAAGTGTCAAAGGTTCTAATCCGCTTAAATGAAGGAGCGTATCGGGTGTAGGTTTTTTTCTTGGTTTTGAATTTTTCGCTAATTCAGCAATTCGTTTGATGTGTTCTGGAGTTGTTCCACAGCATCCACCAACAATATTTAAAAATCCTGCCTGTAAAAAATCTTCTATCTGATGCCCCATTTCGTGAGCATCTTGGTCATATTCGCCAAACTGATTTGGCAGACCAGCATTGGGATAAGCACTCACATAAAAAGGAGCTTTATCAGAAAGTTCTTCCAAATAAGGACGCATATCTTTGGCTCCCAGTGCGCAGTTCAAGCCAACGCTTAATAAATCAACGTGAGAAACTGAATTTAAAAATGCTTCGGTAGTTTGTCCCGAAAGTGTTCTTCCGCTTGCGTCAGTAATAGTTCCTGAAACCATCACTGGCATTTTTCTATTTATTTTTTTGCAATAATTCTGAATAGCAAACAATGCCGCTTTTGCATTGAGTGTATCAAAAATAGTTTCAATCAATAATAAATCTGCACCGCCATCAATGAGTCCACGCACTTGCTCTGTATAGGCAATCACCATTTCATCAAAAGTAGTTGCGCGAAATCCTGGATCGTTTACATTTGGCGAAAGCGAAAGTGTTCTGTTTGTTGGACCTATTGCTCCTGCAACGAACTTTGGTTGTTGATTGTTGGTTGTTGGTTGTTCGGATAAAAATTCAACTACGGCTTCTTTTGCAATTTTTGCTGATTCAAAATTTAATTCATACGCCAACTCTTCCATTCCATAATCAGCCATTGCAATGGTAGTTCCGCTGAAAGTATTGGTTTCAATAATGTCTGCACCCGCTTTCAAATATTCTTTGTGAATGGCTTTGATAATTTGTGGCTGAGTAATGGAAAGCAAATCATTATTGCCTTTCAAATCTTTGTGCCAATCCGCAAATCGTTTTCCTCTGTAGTCTTTTTCCTCCAGCTTGTATTGCTGAATCATAGTGCCCATAGCACCATCAATCACTAAAATTCTATTTTCTAATTCTTTTCTTATGTCAGCCATATTCAAATTTGTACTCAATTAATTTCAAAAAAAAATCTCTTCAGCCAAAGCCGAAGAGATTATATAAAAAGTAAATTATAAAATCTATTTCGTCTTATCTGTTTCTGCATTACTACAGAATTGGAGTTAGCACCTTTTGAAAATAAATTCTCAACGGTTGCTAAGGTTTCACAGGGCCAATCCCTCCACCTTTCTTGATAAGTATATAAAGAACTGCTACAAAGATAAGCAAAAATTAATTTGCTCGTTTTGCAGGAAAATATTTTGCTTTTAGCATCTTTAGCAAGGTTCCAATTTGCTTTCTGAATATCAGCATCAATATTATATATGGAATTGCCATCAAATAAAGTATCCCAAAGTTTAATCCTTTTCCTACAGCTCCTCCTCCTTTTAAATTGCTCTCCGCTGTCGACCTACACATAGCGCACTGTGCCGAAACATCAAAACTAAATGCAATAAATATTACAAGTGAAATAAGAATAACAATATTTATTTTTTTATTCATTAATGCGTGTAATAAGGCGAAATCATTAAGTAAACAGCAACACCCGTAATGGTTACATAAAGCCATATTGGATAACTCCATCTCACTAACTTCTTATGCTTTTCCACTTGCATTTGTAATCCTTTATGGAACGACAACAAAATTAAAGGTAAAACCAATGCCGCCAAAATAATATGACTAATAAGTATTGTTAAATAAATTGGTCGTAAAGAATTATTTGACGGGAACTTTGTTTCCTCTGCCATCCAATGATAGGTGATGTAGGAAATTAAGAAGAGAGATGACAAAACAAAAGTGAGGATATTTATCTTTTTGTGTACTGCAATATTTTTTTGTTTGATAAAATACAAAGACACTAATAAAAGTATGCTGCAAGTTCCATTAATAAAGGCATTTAGTTTTGGCAACTGATAAACAAATGAAGGAATAATTTCAGGTACGGGAAGAATTTTTTTATTCAGGATAATAACCGCAACCAGCACCACTACTGATATTGTCATTACGATTCTAAAAACAAGTTTATCGTTCATGCTTTTTCTTTTCGCGTTCTTTTTTAATAATAGCTTCTGCTTTTACAACCTTTACCTCATCTGCTAAGCGCGTCATATCTTTTTTGTTTGTTCCATCATAATAGCCCCGAATGTGTTTTTCTTGGTCAATTAAAACAAACCACTCTCCATGAAGAAAACCTCCTGGAGCAAGTACATCTTCGGATGCACTTACAAGATAACCATGAAGTGCGATGTCATAAATTTCTTTTTTATTTCCTGTAACAAACATCCATTTTTTATTATTTACTCCATAACTTTTTGCATAATCATTTAATACTTCTGCTGAATCATTTTCAGGATTAACAGTATGCGACAAAAACATGATAGTTGTGTCATTCATAAATTTATCCTGAAGATGCCACATGTTTGATGTCATCTTAGGGCAAATAGACTGACAAGTAGTAAAAATAAAATCTGCTATATAAATTTTATTTGCAAATGTTTTATCGGTAACCGTATCACCTAACTGATTAACAAACTTGAATGGAGGTATTTGATGATAGATAGTATCTGTTTTGCTATCTACTTCAACGGTTTGCTTAGGTCCAAAATATTGTACGTGAATAAAATTATGCTTTCCTGTTGTGAGTAAAACATAAAGCAACGAAGGAAATAATAAAATAAAAAGGAGTACGAGAAATTTTTTCTTTTTCACCTAATGATTTAGTGATGCTCTTCTGTATCATGATGCTCGCCAGATTCATGGTTTTCTTCGTGAGAAGCACCCGAATCGTGTCCGCCATGACCTGAACGAAGTTCTGTTTGTTGCTTAACAATTTTATCATCCATCTCTTCTCTGTGATGAGAAGAATAAAGACCTTCATTAATTGTCATCATATAAATAAGGTAAACAATAAATAAAGAATAAGGAGCAATTACAACCCACTTAAAGAATTTATATTCATGACCTAAGTGCATAAAGGCATAAACAATGAAGTATGCTTTAACAATTGTAAGTCCGATGAAAATAAATTTTAATAATAAAGTTGATTCTTTAGTTTCAGTAAGCAATCCCCACGCGTCTGCATTGATACCAATAATAAGTTCAGCAATAGTTATGATGAGCATTATCCAAAACACTCTCCATAATACTTTACGCTTGCCTTTGCCTTCTTCTTCGCTGTGCTGAGCTAAAAACTCATAAGGGGGCATACCATCATTAAATTCCATATCTAAAAAATTATAGGTTTATAATTATGTGTTAGTCTTTTTGTTTTTATAATAAATAGAAGAATGTAAATACGAACACCCACACTAAATCTACAAAGTGCCAATACAATCCAACTTTTTCAATCATCTCGTAATGACCTCTTCGTTCATAGGTTCCTTTTACAACATTAACGAAAATGATAATATTAATGATTACACCACTAAATACGTGAAAGCCGTGAAAACCTGTGATGAAGAAAAAGAAATCTCCGAACACGGGTAAACCATATTCGTTCACGGTTAAGTTTGCTCCGTAGAAAGTTTCAGTAACCCATTGTCCATCTTTTATAAAACTTCTTACAGCACCATGGTCAGTTCCTTTTATGAAGTGATACCACTCCCAAGCTTGAGAACCTACGAACATTAACCCTCCAATGATGGTTAGAAATAACCAGATAGTTACTCCTTTTCTATCTTTTCTTTGACCTGCCTCTACTGCCAATACCATTGTAACTGATGACATGATAAGAATAAAAGTCATTAAACCAACATAAGCAAGGGGTAAGTGTTGCTCTACAAAAGGAAAGTGTGTAAACACATTGCCTGGGATAGGCCAAACATCACCATACTTGTGGCGCATAAAACCGTATGCAGACAACAATCCAGAGAATGTAAGGGCATCTGATATCAAGAAGAACCACATGAACATTTTTCCGTAACTAACTCCAAACGGTGATTTACCGCCTTCCCAAGCGTTTCCGCTATCGACTTCTGCTGAGTGAGATGACATAATTTTTAATTTGTTGAATGATTGTTGTTATGCTTTAGTTTACAATTTTCGGGTGCAAGTTTAGCGAATAAATAATAAAAACAAAAATAAATATATCCATAGAATATCTAAAAAGTGCCAAAAAATTGCCACTATTTTTATACCTAAGTGATTTTCAA
>CAYPEC010000074.1:0-5805 GCA_964409625.1 uncultured Bacteroidia bacterium
CCTTTTGAAATTGGATTCAAGTAGCGCCTATCTAAAACCATCACATCTTCATCGTAAAAAGAAAATGATTGGAGTTGGGTTGCAAGCAAGGCAAAAGGAGAATTTTTAAATCCAGAAGTACGCGAAGCAATTATCTTTTCGCTATTACTTGCTGGGCGTTTAAATTTTCTTTCACTTACTGACTCCATTAAAAACAAATGTTGTTTCTTAAAATAATTTCTTGCTGTCTTTAGCGTATCGTATCCATTCAATGTATCTGGACCTGCTTTAAAATCAGCAGTTACATACAACTTATTATACGAATTATAAAAAAAAGAACGCATCTTTTCAGGATTATTAATATCTCTATTTGCTGTAACTTTTTTAATAATTCGATGTGCAGGGTTTTCTCCTGCTACTATTTTAACTTCAGTTAGTTGATATGCTTTCCGTTTTAGTTTCACAACTAAATCTTTTTCTGCATCTGCTCTTGCTACATTAATTTTTTGGATTTCATAACCCACATAGGTAAAATTAAGTGTCGCACTTTCAGTACTAATACTAATAAAAAAATTTCCGTCAATATCAGCTGATGTACCAGTTTGAGTTCCTGCAATACCAATATTTACAAAGGCAAGCGGTTGTTTGCTATCTGCATCAATAATGCTCCCTTTAATTTTATATGATTGCGAAAATGAAAGCGAAAATGAAAAAAACAAGAGTGCAAATATTCTGCTGCTAAAAGCCGAAATGAATTTACTTGACTTTAAAAAAGATGTTTCGACTTTGAACATGGATTAAGTATTACTCTGCTTTCACCAAAAAGTAATTCTTCTTCCCTTTTTGTGCGAGTATGTATTGATTATTTATCAAATCATTTGCCGAAATTAAAAGTTCTGAATTTTCTATTTTATTTTTATTAATAAAAACTCCACCGCCCTGAATCATCTTTCTGGCTTCTCCTTTCGAAGGAAATATTTTTGTTTTCTCCGCAAGGAAATCTACAATATTAATTCCGCTTGTCAAATCAGATTTTGCAATATTAAATTGAGGAACGCCTTCAAAGACAGATAAAAAATCTTCTTGACTTAACTTTCTTAATGAATCGGAAGTTCCTTTTCCAAAAAGAATTTCAGAAGCTTCAACTGCTGCATTATAATCTTTTTCAGAGTGAACACGAATGGTAATTTCTTTTGCAAGCGTTTTCTGCAATACTCTCAAATTGGGAGCTGCAGCATGTTCGACTTCTAATCTTTCAATCTCTTCTTTCGATAACAATGAAAATATTCGGATATAATTTTTTACGTCTTCGTCACTCGCATTCAACCAAAACTGATAAAATTTATACGGAGAAGTTTTTGTTCTGTCAAGCCAAATATTTCCGCTTTCAGTTTTCCCAAATTTTGTTCCATCTGCTTTTTTAATAAGAGGTGTTGTAAGTGCATACGCTTCTCCGCTTGCCTTTCTGCGGATTAATTCTGTTCCTGTTACAATATTTCCCCATTGGTCAGAACCTCCCATTTGCAATTTTACTCCCTTATTTTTCCATAAATAGTAAAAGTCAAAACCTTGAACTAATTGGTAACTAAATTCTGTAAATGACATTCCGTTTTCTAATCTGTTCTTGACAGAATCCTTTGCCAACATATAATTCACAGAAATATGTTTTCCTGTGTCTCTTATAAAATCTAAAAAAGAAATCCCCTTAAACCAATCATAATTATTTACTATTTCGGCAGAATTTGCGCCACAATCAAAATTCAAAAATTTCTCTAATTGCTTTTTCTGGGAATTTAAATTATGGGTTAGGGTTTCTTCATCAAGTAAATTTCTTTCCTGCGATTTTCCTGAAGGGTCTCCCACCATTCCTGTTGCTCCTCCTACAAGGGCAATGGGCTTATGTCCACAATTTTGAAAATGCAACAAGGTCATTATCTGAACTAAATTTCCAACACCTAAAGAATCAGAAGTTGGATCAAAACCAATATATCCGCTCACCATTTCTTTACCCAAAAGCTCTTCGGTACCAGGAATACAATCATGAAGCATTCCTCTCGACTTCAATTCTTCTATAAAATTATTCTTCATCCCTTTATTATCTATTTCAGCAAAAATAAATAAAACAATTCACGAAAAACATTTTACAACATAATTTAACAACCATTCACATTATCAGAAATTAGCAATTAGTTTATGATGTACTTTTGCTCAAATTTAATTATAGTGATATTTGTTACAGGCGGTACGGGATTAGTTGGCTCTCATTTGCTTTTTGAACTTGTAAATTCGGGGAAGAAAGTGAGTGCACTAAAAAGAAGTGATAGCAGCATTGATAATGTAGAAAATACTTTTGGCTACTATTCCGAAACTCCAGAAATCTTATTAAAAAAAATCGAATGGGTAGAAGGCGATATTCTTGATATTTTATCAATTGCGGATGGGCTAAAGGGTTGCGAATACGCCATTCATGCTGCTGCCATGGTTTCATTTAATCCTAAGGAAAGAGGCGAATTACTTAAAACAAATATTGAAGGAACTGCAAATGTGGTGAATGCTTGTTTAGATGCAAAAATTAAAAAGCTATGCTACATCAGTTCTATATCTGCTCTTGGGAAATCTGCTCATGATACATTGATAAATGAAGACACTCCTTGGAAATCGGGCTCCTCAATATCTAATTACTCCGTTAGTAAACATTATGCAGAAAGAGAAGTTTGGAGGGGAATTGAAGAAGGATTAAATGCCGTTATGGTAAATCCTTCGGTTATTATTGGCCCTGGAAGTTGGACAAATACAAGTTCTAATTTTTTTGTGAAAGCATTCAAAGAAATGCCCTACTATACTGATGGAGTAGCTGGTTTTGTAGATGTAAGAGATGTTGTGAAAATTGCAATTCAGCTACTGGAAAGCGATATAAGCGCAGAACGATTTATTTTAAATGCGGAGAATAGGCCATTTAAAGATTTTTTTGATTTAGCGAATCCGCTTTTTGGAAAAAAGAAACCATCAAAAAAAGTAACTGTTTTTTTAGCTGAATTTGTTTGGAGATTAGAAAAAATAAGAAGCTCTATCAATGCCTCAAACCCTCTTATAACAAAAGAAACTGCAAGAACTGCTTTTGAAAAGAATTCGTACTCAAACGAAAAAATAAAATCTCTTTTGAATTACAACTTTATTCCCCTTGAAGAGTCAATTAAGCATACTTGTAAAATGTTTAAGAAAGATATGGGAATAGAAAAATGCCCCCCCCCTATTTTTTAGTTGCCTCCTCTGCCTGCATTTTAGAAAGGTCTTGCAAAACTCCATCATAAACTTCTTTAAAGATTGCAGGATGGTGAGAATAAAAGTAAATGCTTGTGTCGTATTGCTGCTGTGTTGTTCCGTGATTTTGGAATAAATCTCTTTTCATATTTGCAGCGTCTTGTAATTTTTTACCATTGATTAAATTTAAGTTCAAGGTTGATTCTAATAGACTTATATCAACCATCACTTCTCTCATTTTGTCTTTTTTTAAAGCATAATCAGGAATGTCTTGCTTAGGTTTAGAGCAAGAAAAAATAAATAATAAGAGAAAAAGGAATTTTATACCCTTCATAAGTGAATACAAACCTAAGGGAAGTAAAGCAAATAAAAAAATTATCGCTTAAAGCATTTTTGTATTTTTGACGAAAGATGAGTGAGATTAAAAACAAAGTAGTTTGGATTACAGGTGCCACATCAGGTATTGGCAAAGCCCTTGCATTTCAAATAGCTGCCGAAGGAGCATCTTTAATTCTTTCTGCCCGCAGAGAAGAAGAACTTCAAAAAGTAAAAACAGAATTAAAATTGCCAGAAGAAAAAATTCTGCTGCTTGCTTTTGATTTAGAAAATACACAAAATATTGAAGCTCTTGTTGAAATAGCTATTCAAAAATTTAGCGGCATTGACTTGCTGATAAACAATGGAGGCATTAGTCAGCGAGCTTTAACAAAAGATACTTCTTTGGAAATTGACAGAAAAATAATGGAAGTAAATTACTTTGGAACAATTGCATTAACCAAAGCTGTACTTCCTCAAATGCTAAAACAAAAAAGTGGACATATAATTGTCATCAGTAGCATTGCAGGGAAATTTGGATTTTTTCTTCGCTCGGCATATTCCGCATCTAAGCACGCACTACACGGTTTTTTCGAATCTCTTCGACTAGAAGTTTTAAATGATAATATTCAAGTTACAATTGTTTGTCCTGGGAAAATTCAAACAAATATTTCTGTAAATGCACTTACCGAGAATGGCGAAAAACATAATAAAATGGATGCTAGTCAGGCAAAAGGAATAAGTGCCGAACAATGTGCAAATAAAATTATTCAAGCAATGAAAAATAACAAGGAAGAAATATTAATTGGAGGAAAAGAACTGATGGCAGTACATGTGAAACGATTCTTTCCAAATTTATTTTCGCGAATAATAAGAAAGCAAAAACCAGAATAATTTGAAAAAGACAAGCTATACTCTTCTACTCTGTTTCTTTGTTTCTACTTTCGCTTTTTCTCAAGGCAAAAAACACATAGCGACAATTATTGAAAATAAAAGTGGAAGTATTATCAAAGGGCTTTTATATGCTGTGAGCGATACAGATGTTGTTCTTACATTCAGAAACATAAGCGAATCGCAAATGAAAAATGCTCAAGTTCATTACAAATTTGACAAGATTGATTTGCTGAAAATTAGAAGAAAAAATATTGGTATTATTTCAAGAAAAATAAATATCAATAAAAGTCAAATTAATTTGGCCAACAATAAAGCTTTAATAAAAAAATATTGTATCGTAAATGAATAGTGCGAATTACACCATAGCAGGAATACAACAGATAGGAATAGGAATTCCCAATGTACATGAAGCATTCAAATGGTATCGTCAAAACTTTGGAATGGATATTCCTATTTTTGAAGAAGCTGCCGAAGCAAATTTAATGTTGCCTTATACAGGTGGAATGCCACACAAGAGACATGCTATTCTTGCCATCAATTTAAAAGGTGGTGGTGGTTTTGAAATTTGGCAATACACAAGCCGAACTCCACAACCTGCAACATTTGAAATTCAGCTAGGAGATTTAGGATTGTTCAGTACACGAATGAAATCAAGTGATGTGAGAGCTTCGTATACTTTTTTGAAAACAAAAAACGCAAATATTTTAAGCGAAATAGTAAAAGATGTAAATGGGCAAGAGCATTTTTTTGTAAAAGACCCATGGGATAATATTTTTCAAATCGTAGAAGGAAATGATTGGTTTGGAAATGGGACGCAAGCAATGGGAGGTCCCGCAGGCTGCATAATTGGAGTGAGCGACATTGAAATGTCTAAAAAGTTTTACTCTGCCATTTTAGGTTACGATACTGTTATTTATGATAAAGAGGGAATTTTTGAAGATTTCAAAAATTTACCCGGAGGAAATAATAAAGTAAGAAGAGTATTGCTAAAACATAGTAAACCAAGAGTAGGAAGTTTTTCTCGATTGCTTGGAAGTAGCCAAATGGAATTGATCCAAGTGCTTGATAGAAATCCAAGAAAAAATTTCGAAAATCGCTTTTGGGGTGATAGAGGTTTTATTCATTTGTGTTTTGATATTAGCAATATGGCTTCATTAAAAGAGCATTGCGAAAAAAACGGGCATCCATTTACAGTTGATGGAGGTTCTGGATTTGAAATGGGTGAAGCGGCTGGACACTTTACTTACATTGAAGACCCAGACGGAGCATTGATCGAATTTGTGGAAACTAAAAAAATTCCAATTATGAAAAAATTAGGATGGTATTTAGATTTACGAAAACGAGATGCCACAAAAC
>CAYPEC010000075.1:0-4033 GCA_964409625.1 uncultured Bacteroidia bacterium
TAAAAGAATTTTGTTTTGTAATTCAAGTAAAAGATTTATTAAATTTGCGATAACCAAACTTTAACCTAATTATGAAAAGAGATCAAGCAGAGCTACTAATTAATGATTCGCACTACCTTTTAGGCAAGCAAGTAAATGTTAAGCATTACAACAGCAAAAAACGCGCTTATGAAGCTGCCAAAGGAACAATAAAAAACTTTGGAGCATATACAATGGGTGATCCGAAAAACCCGAGAGCCATATTTGAAGTTTGGGCAAACATACAGGTTGATAGTAAAGATATTGTTAAAGTACGATTAGCTGATGTTTACACTAAATACCCTCCCGAAACATACTTAGACCATTATTCCGAAGAGGTTCAAAAGCGAAAGAAGTAATTCTTTCAATTGAAATATTTTTCAATTTTTATCGTTTATCATTCATGCCTTTGAGAAGATTTTTTATTCTCTTCCTTATTTCTTTTGCCTTATTCTCCTATGCTCAACCAGGAGGGAATAACACATACGAATTTTTAAACCTACCCCTATCAGCCCGTGCCAATGGTTTAGGAGCTAATATGATTTCGATTAAAGACCATGACGTAAATTTGGCTTTTCAAAATCCTTCCTTGCTTGATAGTACCATGCACAATGCACTTTCATTAAGTTATATGAATTACTATGCTGGTGTTAAATATGGATATTCGGGCTATGCAGGAACCTTTAAGAACATTGGAACATTTAGCGCTGGCATACAATATTTAGATTATGGTTCCTTTACAGCTGCTGATGCCACAGGCGAAACCACAGGAACATTTGGCGCAGCAGATTATATGCTGAACATTGGTTATGGCAGACAAATAGATTCTTTATTCTCAGTAGGCGCAAACTTGAAAACAGTTTATTCTGCCCTCGAAACTTATACATCCTTTGGAAATGCAGTAGATGTAGCAGGAACTTACCATAATCAAAGACATCTTTTTACGATTGCAGCTATTGTAAAAAATTTGGGTAAGCAATGGAAGCCTTACAGAGAAGGGAATTACGAGCCATTACCATTTGAAGTTCAATTAGGCATTTCGAAAAAACTTGGAAAAGCACCCCTTCGATTTACTTTATTCTTACACAACCTTGAAAAATGGGACTTAACTTATGTTGACCCTAACAATCCAACCCCAACAGTTGACCCAATAACAAACGAACCAATAAAACAAAAGAAAATTGGAAGTTTTGGTGATAAAATTGGAAGACATGTTATAGGTGCAGTTGAAATTCTTCCCGGAAAAAATTTTCATATCCGAATTGCTTATAATTACCAGCGAGCAAAAGATTTAAAAGCAGAAGCAAGAGCTGGCATAGCTGGATTTTCAGGTGGCTTTGGAATTAAAATCTATAAATTTCAGATAAATTACGGAAGGTCAGTTTACCACATTGCTGGCGGAACTAATATGTTTACAGTAACTACAAACATTTCTGATTTTCTTTCTACCAAGCGAACACATTTTTAATATTCACGCTTATATTTGTCAAAACTTTATTTGTGTCGAAAATTACAATTGCTATTGACGGATATTCTTCTTGTGGTAAAAGTACTATAGCCAGAGCCATTGCCGAAAAATTAAGCTATGCTTATGTTGACACAGGCGCTATGTATCGTTGCGTTACACTTTATGCTTTACACAATAATATTATTGTAAATAAAAAATTTAATGCTGAAGATATTATAAAGTCATTAAAGAATATTCATATTTCATTTGAGCACAATCTTCACTCGAAAGGTTCTGATGCTTTTTTAAATGGAGAAAATGTAGAGAAAGAAATTAGGCAAATGGAGGTTTCGGAAAATGTGAGTAAGGTTGCTACTATTAAAGAAGTTCGTGAATACATGGTGGAACTTCAAAGAAAAATGGGTAAGAACAAAGCGCTGGTGATGGATGGAAGAGATATTGGAACAACTGTTTTTCCAGATGCCGAACTTAAAATTTTCATGACTGCAGATGCAGATGTTCGCACCCAAAGAAGATTGGATGAACTTACTTCAAAAGGTAATAATGTAACATTTGATGAAGTAAAAGAAAATCTTCATCAGCGTGACCATGAAGATACTCATCGAAAAGAAAGTCCGTTAAGACAAGCCAAAGATGCCGTAGTGCTTGATAATTCAGATTTAGATAAAGAGCAGCAATTGAACTTTGTAATGAAGTTGATTAAAGATTTACGTTTAATAGAAGTGGAATTATAAATTTCTTTCTGTTGGTTCCCACACACTTGTTTTCGTTCCTCTCAAAAATTTCAGAAGCCCGATAAGTAAAGCCATGTTCATGGCTAAGAAATGGGTAATATATCGGAATGGAGGGAAGTTTATCTTGATTGATTTTAATATGTAATCAAGCAAAGGAATTATTGCAATTGTATTTGCCATTAAAAAACAGATGTAATAGAATTGCCCCTGTGGTATTAAAAATAGATTGGCATAATAAAATGCAATAATAAAGAGTGGCCCAAACCAGCGAAGAGCTTTGTGAGAAAGAAAGGAAAAAGATAAACCATTAAAACGAAATAATACTTTCCAAAACAAAAATAAATTCTGAAAATTTCCACTTGATATTCTGGTTTTTCTTCTGAACTCTTCTTTTAACTCATTTGATACATCTTCATAGCAAATAGCTTTTGGATTAACAATTGCTTTTCCTCCGTTCATCAAACATTTCATCGTGATGTAAAAATCATCTACAATTTGCTTTTCAGGAATGAGAGTAAAGTCTTTTTTTCTCATTGCGAAACAAGCTCCAAATGCCCCCATTGAGGTTCCCCATATTTTACCTTCAAAATATTTTAGTTTGTTTTCTAATTGTATGTATGTTTTTTCCTGGTAAGAAATTCCTTCTTTCTTTAATCCTTTGTTTAATATATTAGCACAAACAATATTTATTTCAGGGTTGCAGAAATTTTTTAATAGTTCAGTTAGTGTACTAATTTCAAAGAATACATTGGCATCAGTTAACACCAAAATATCATGAGATGATTCTTTGAAAATTTTATTCAGTGTCCCAATCTTTCCATTTCTATCAGTGTATTCCAATAGTTTTAGTTGCGGATATTGCTTTTGAAATTCTTTGATAATAGCATTTGTATTATCCTTTGAATTGTCCGAACCAATAATAAATTCAATCTTTTCTAAAGGATAATTTGTTTTAAATACACTTTCAATTTTTTCTTTTATTACCTTTTCTTCATCGTGAGCAGCCATTAAAATGGAAATGCTTGGATACTCATTCAGATGATTAAATATTGTTTTGTTATCTTCTTTATTTTTCTCTAATACCCATAAAACAATAGGGTAAAAGAGATAAGAGTGAAGTATGCAAAAGGCAGAACCCCAGAATAATATTTTAAGAATTAGCTCCAAGTTGCGCTGAATAAAATTTAATTAGTTTCTCTGTGGTTTCTTTGTTACCATAATTTCTGTTTGCAAAGCTATATGCATTTTCTCCTATTTTGCTACATAGTGAAGTATCTTCAATACACTTCAATATTGTTTTTTCAAATTCACTGGCAGTATCTGCCAATAAAATATTTTCATCGTGCGTGCACGGAATTCCTTCTGCGCCAATAGATGTAGAGATAATTGTTTTTCCTAAAGCCATTGCTTCTATTATTTTTACTCTCATTCCGCTTCCTGAAAATAGTGGACAAATCATAATTGATTTAGAGTTCATAAATTCAATAGCATCTTCTACTTCTCCCAGCGCTATTATGTTTTTAGAGTTTAATTTTTTAATAGCAGAATCCATATTGCGTCCAGCGATATAGAATTTTAATTCAGGATATTTCTTTATAATATTAGGCCAAACATTTTTAACAAACCACCAAAGACCTTCTTCATTTGGCTTCCAGTCAAGTCTTCCAATAAAAAACAATGATTTGGGTTCTACCTTTGAGTTGTTTTGTTTGTATATGCTTTCATCAAATGATGCTGGCAACACAAGAAGAGATTTTTTATACCCAAATTTCAGGAAGTGATTAGCATCAATTTCTGTAATGGGTAAAAGAAT
>CAYPEC010000075.1:4133-5766 GCA_964409625.1 uncultured Bacteroidia bacterium
TATACCCAAATTTCAGGAAGTGATTAGCATCAATTTCTGTAATGGGTAAAAGAATGTCAATGTGCTTTATCTGCTCTATTTCGTAATGTTTGAGTTGCTTAGCAAGTATGTTTATATAAAACTTCTTAAATGGATTTGTTTCTTTTTCTGCTAATCTCTCCCAGATAACATGCTCGACATTATGAGCTCGTAATGAAATTTTAGCTCTACTGTACTTTCTTATTAAAGGTATGTAAGGAGCTAAAAACAATCCTTCGAGTTGCACAACATCAAAATTTTCTTTCGCTAATAGTTCAATTAATTTCTGCTCAAACTTTTTTGAAATAAATCTTGCAATGTTATAAGATTCATTTTTTAGAAGTGCCACAAGTGCATCTAATGCTTTAACAGAAGTATCAACATTTACAGTATGAAAGGTGATGTTTTGTTTTTCTGACAGTGGGATGTTGTTTAAATTAAAGCTATGCTTTGGAGTATTCATAGCAAGAACAGTAATTGCATTGCCTGCTTCAGACAAACCTTTTGCTATATTTAAACTTGCAATAGAGCCGCCATCAAGTGCTGGATAAATCATTTTATTACATAGCAGAAGTACTTTCATTATTGCTTACTCTGATTTATTTTAAACGCTTTTTTAAGTATATTGGTATAAGCATCTAAATTAAAAATAGCAGAATCGTTCGTTGCTTTGTAAGTTAAAAACATTCCCAAAGGAAGCATAATAGCTGCTGATATCCACATTCCAACATAAGGTTTTAAACTTCCATCAATTACAATTTTTTCACTAGAAATTGATATAATATGGTAAGAAAGAAAAATAATTACAGAAACTACAACAGGCATCCCCAGCCCTCCTTTACGAATAATAGCACCAAGAGGGGCACCCACAAAAAAGAGTAAAATACAAGCAAAAGAAAGTGAAAATTTTCTATGCCATTCGACATCATGTTTTGCTATCGTTTTTCTGTTGTCTTCAATTTCATTGATAGATGCTTCAAGGTAAGAATTTGCTGAACGTGTTATATTTAAAGCAGTTTCATAAATTCTTAACCTTTCATTTTTAGGAAATAAGGCAATATTAAACTTTAAACTATCTGTGTTTGTTTTCTGTTTTGATAGATCAAAAAACTTTCCATAAAAGTGTTCGCCAATTTGATTGGAAATTTGATTTTTCTTGTCAGAGTCCATCTTAACTAAAGAATCTTTAGCTACTGTAAGTTGAGTTGTATTCAACATTTGATAACTGTTCTTGAATAAATCTTCATCTGTTTTTTTAAGTTTAAACCCTGATAAATCATAGCGAATAATCTGTTCTTTAAATTTACTACGAGCAAGAGGTCTCCTTGTAAAATCTTCAGGCTTTTGAAGCATCTCCTCATAATTTATTCCATTGAAAAGTGTCAATACCAAATATTTTTTATCGGGAGACATTTCCATTCTTCCGCTTTCAGCAATTAATACTTTATTGTTCCCTTGAAAGTTCGTATGGTCATAAATCATTATATCACGAAGCGTTTTACCATCTGCGTCTTTCTTAGCTACGCGTATGCTATAACCTTCAATTCCATTGTAAAAAATTCCTTCTTTGATTAAAACAGCGGGTTTGGATTCCTTAATATCATAGCGCATAGCG
>CAYPEC010000076.1:0-2286 GCA_964409625.1 uncultured Bacteroidia bacterium
ACTCTTGATTTGTAATTGAATGCGTCAGCACTTTACATTCTCCTTCATCCATAGCCAAAAGAAAAGTTTGCGTGAGCGAAGAATTTTTACAAATAACCTTGTATTTAAGCTGAATTACTTCTCTTTCTTCTACAGTTGACTTTTCACTTGAAATTAACCCATAGCTAACCATCTCACCTACAGCAGATTCTATTTGCATGAATTTTTGTCTTCTTGCTTCGATAGATTCAGAGGCATTCATTCCATCCGAATAATAATCATTCGTTTTTTCGTATTGATGATTTTTAAGAATTTCCAAAAGCTCTGTTGTCTTTTGTTTAGCAAGATTTTCATCTACTTTCATAGAACAAGCTGCTAAAAAAATAACAGTGAATATAAGTGCTAATTTTTTCATAATAAAATGTATTGGTAAAACAAATATACTAAATCAAAACTTAATATCCTTAACATTTAATCTCAGGGATATATTTCCATTCCATTCGTTTTCTTCAATTGTATAACAAACTTTCAGTGGATTTTTAGAAGTAACCATTGGAAGATAATCTGCCATATTAAAACCCATGGCAGCATAAAACACATCTGGATTTTCGGGATGATACAAATCACTTTTCAAGTGGGTAGTACCTACAACTCTTGCATATCCTTTATCAAGCAAATTAGAACTTAAAAAAACAGGATTCATATTGCCAGGACCAAAGGGTGCAAACTGTTTCAATACACGAAAAAATTTATCCGTTATATCTGAAAAATTAATTTGTTCATCAATTTCAATTTCAGGAACAAGAAGTTCATCAGTAATACTCGAGCACACCACTTCTTCAAATTTTCGAATAAACTGATTCAAATTTTCTGGCTTGAGTGTTAGTCCCGCAGCGTACTTATGCCCACCAAATTGCTCAAGCAAATGGCTACAAGCATCAATGGCATCATAAATATCAAAATCTTTGACTGAGCGTGCAGAACCAGTAATTAAACCATTTGATTGAGTAAGTACAATTGTAGGACGATAATATTTTTCTATCAAGCGCGAAGCTACAATTCCAACAACTCCTTTATGCCAATTTTCAGAATAAACAACTGTAGTTTTTTTCTTTTGTTGTTCAATATTTAATTCCAGAAAGCTCAATGCTTCTTTCGTAATATCTGCATCAATATTTTTTCTTTCTGTGTTTGTTGTGTTTATATTTTTTCCTGATATAGCTGAAAAATCGGCACAATCAGAGATAAGCAAATCAACTGCTTTTCGTGCAGTTTCAATTCTTCCTGCAGCATTAATTCGGGGGGCAATTATAAAAACCAAATCAGTAACTGTTAATTGCCTCCTTACATTATTGAGTTCTAATATTGCTTTAATTCCTGCTCTCGGATTTGAATTTATCTTTTGCAATCCAAAATAAGTAAGTATTCTATTTTCACCAACTATTGGAACTATATCAGCCGCAATACTAATGGCAACAAAATCCAAATATTTTTCAATTTCTTTAAATGGAATATCATTTTTTTGAGCATACGCCTGAATCAATTTGAAACCAACTCCACAGCCAGAAAGTTCTTTAAATGGATATTCACAATCATTTCTTTTCGGGTCTAAAACTGCAATAGCTGCAGGAAGTACATCACCCGGTCGGTGATGGTCACAAATAATAAAATCAACAGTTTTGCTATTCGCATATTCAATTTTATCAATTGCTTTTATCCCACAATCAAGTGCGATAATGAGTGAAAAATTATTTTTAGCTGCATAATCAATTCCCTGAAAAGATATTCCATAACCCTCACTATACCTATCTGGTACATAATATTCAAGGTTAGGATAAAATGATTTGAGAAAAGTGAAAACAAGCGAAACAGCCGTAGTTCCATCTACATCATAATCCCCATAAATCAATATTTTTTGCTTTTGGGAAATAGCTTCTTCCAATCGAGATATGGCTTTTTCCATATCTTTCATTAAAAAAGGATTATGCAAATCGAGCAAGGATGGGCGAAAGAATTTTTTTGCTTCCTGAAAAGTTTTTATTCCACGCTGAACAAGAAGATTGGTAAGTGTTTTGTCTAATCCTAATTCTTTTGAAAGATTCTCTGAAACTTGCTCTTCACTTATTGAAAGTATTTTCCATCGCTTTTCCAACATCTCTACTTATCAACTTTTGTTTTCATCAATTCATTTTGTTTTCGGATAGATTCTTGATGGAGAAGCATACAAATATTTTTCACAAATGCTTTATCCAATCCTTTAAAATTACCTGAATTTACTCTTGTTTCAAGAATTTCAATTAATCTATC
>CAYPEC010000076.1:2386-5732 GCA_964409625.1 uncultured Bacteroidia bacterium
GGAATTTCCCACATGGGAGCATTTCTATATTGTGTTTTTTGTGAAGAGTGAAAACCTCTGTGAATAGCTGCAATTTTTTTTATTCCAGCATTATTAATTCTTTCAATCGCTCCAATCCAAAGTTGCAAATCAGGATGTATTGGATTTTTTACCATCACAGGAATATCAACACCTACAAGTGCATCCGCAATTTCCTGAACCGAAAATGGATTAACAGTTGTACGTGCGCCAATCCACAAAATATCTACATTATTTTTTAGTGCTTCTTCTACGTGTTGTGCATTTGCAACTTCTACAGTTGTAATTAATCCTGTTTCTTGCTTTACTTTTTTGAGCCACTGCAAACCAATACTTCCAGCACCTTCAAAAGAATTTGGTCTAGTGCGGGGTTTCCAAATTCCAGCTCTAAAAATGGTAACTCTATTTAGTTTTGCTATTTCTCTTGCAGTAGTTAAAATCTGTTCTTCGCTTTCAGCACCACAAGGTCCACTAATTATAATGGGCTTTGTTGCATTTGGCAACCAATCAGAAAGTGGAGAAATAGTTAGAGTACTCATCATTAATTACAGCAAGCAAAGTTAGGTATTTAAAGGGAATTTAAAGCCACTTTTTTCTTCTGAAATATAGAACCAATGAAAGCATAATAACAATCATTACAGCCCAAGTAGCAATATACCCGAAGCGAGAATGAAGCTCTGGCATAAATTCGAAATTCATTCCATAAACACCCGCTATAAAAGTTACAGGAATAAAAATAGTAGAGATAATCGTTAACACTTTCATCACCTCATTCATTCTGTTGCTTACACTCGAAAGGTAAATATCCATCATACCCGAAAGCAAATCGCGATAAGTTTCAATAGTATCAATCGTTCTGATAGCATGGTCATGCACATCACGAAGGTAAATACCCGTTGACTCTTTAAATAATTCCGTTTCGCTACGCTCAATATTACTGATTAACTCTCGCAAAGGCCAAACTGCTTTACGGAAAAAAATCATTTCTCTTTTAAGATGATGAAGTTGAATTAGGGTATGAGGAACTGGATTTGCAATTAACTCTTCTTCTAATAATTCTATTCTATCTCCTACTTTTTCAAGAATAGAAAAATAACAGTCAACAACTGCGTCAATTAAGCAATATGCTAGGTAATCTGCACCAAATCTTCTAATTCTTCCTTTTCCTTGTCTAATACGTGTTCTTATAATATCAAACGCATCTCCTCCATCTGCTTCTTGAAATGAAATCACCATGCCTTCCATTAACACTACAGATAATTGTTCAGCGCGAATTTCTTCAGTATAGTATATCATTTTCATGATGCTTACTACATAATTATCATAGTCTTCGAACTTTGGTCTTTGGTCTGAATTTACAATATCTTCAAGTGTTAGGGGATGTATATTAAATAGCTTTCCGATTTTTTCTACTATCTCTACATTGTGAATTCCATCTACGTTAATCCACTTTACCATACCGGGTTTAAGAGCCAAAATACATTCATCAACATCAAAAAATTCTTTTTCAATAAATTCTTTTTCATTGTATTCAAGCAAAGTAATTTTAACTTTTTCAGAAGTATCTTTTCCTGAATAAACAACGGTTCCCGGAGGTGCTCCTTTTTTGCTTTTTCTGGTCATGTTAATCTTTTTTACCTTCTACAATGATTACTATTTCACCTTTGATATTTTTATCTTTATAGTACTGATGAATTTCAGTTAATGTTCCCCTTACTGTTTCTTCGTGCATCTTGCTTAGTTCTCTTGAAACACTGGCTATTCTTAATGCACCAAAATGTTCCATAAATTCCTCAAGTGCTTTTATTAATCGATGTGGAGATTCATAAAAAACAAGTGTTCTTGTTTCTTCTTTCAGAAAAAGCAAACGCGTTTGTCGTCCTTTTTTTTGCGGAAGAAAACCTTCAAAAATAAATTTATCGCAAGGTAAACCACTATTTACAAGAGCGGGAACAAAAGCAGTAGCACCAGGCAAACAATCAACTTCAATCCCATTTTTTATGCATTCACGAACGAGTAAAAATCCAGGGTCGGAAATTCCGGGTGTGCCTGCATCGCTTATCAATGCAGCAGTTTCACCTGCTTTAATCAATTCTGCTAAATGCTGAACATTTTGATGTTCGTTATGAAGATGGTGCGAAAACATTTTTTTCTGAATCTCAAAATGACGTAACAAATTTGAACTCACTCGAGTATCTTCCGCAATTATAAAATCAACAGATTTAAGTACTGTTAGTGCTCTTAAAGTAATATCTTCAAGATTCCCAATTGGAGTTGGCACTATGTATAATTTCGACATTTTATTTTCCTAAATCATTTACAAAATCAATGAGCAAATGATGTAAATCATCAAACTCAGTAAGTGGCAATGTTTCACTTTTGTCGTAAATATCGTGATAAGCTTTAATGCCTCCCATAGTATAAATGAAAAATGTTTTAACACCCTTTTGGTGAAAAGGGTAATGATCGCTATTGGCAGCAGCTCCTCTGGGCTTTATGGCAGTTAAATATTTTTTATGATTATTAATTTTCAACAGTTTTTCAAATTCATTTTTGTACTCAGTTGCATTTACCACTGTAATTCCCTCATCTCCTGTACCAAGAATATCAAGGTTTACTAAGAATTTTATTTTTAGAAGGGGGAACATGGGATGTTCTACAAAATAAGTTGAGCCGAGCAAGCCAACTTCTTCTCCAGCAAATGCAATAAATGCAACAGAATATTTTGGAGCATTTTCGGGCTTTGCGTAATAATCCATCAAGCTCAATAACATAGCTACTCCACTTGCATTGTCATTTGCTCCAGGAAAATAGACATCACCTATTCTACCTAAATGGTCGTAATGAGCAGTGAATACAACCAAAGAATCAGGAGTCTGATTTCCCATAATATACCCTACAATATTGCTGGAATTATTTTTAGTTTGAAGTTGCGATTTCACTTTCAACTTCACTTTTTTAAGTGGCACTGTAAATGCACCATCCAAAATCAGAATCTCTGGAATTGGTTCTACTTGTTGAGAAATATCATGAGTTAATTTTTTTGTGGTTTGAATTACCAAATCATTTTTTTCGGATGGATTTATATTTTTAAGATTATCCGTTAATTGGATTTTAGCGTTTCCTGCTTTGAATGTTTCATTAATATTTCCAGAAGAAGGGCTTGGTAAAAAGTCTTTTCCTAGAACCATTTTCTTATCATTTATTGTGCACTCAGCAGATAAAATAATATTTACTGGAAAAGAAAAATCTTGTACATAGCGGTCGCCAAAAGTTTTTAATTTATTTTTTTGAAATTGTCCAAGAATATAACGAGCTGCTAATTTAT
>CAYPEC010000077.1:0-5730 GCA_964409625.1 uncultured Bacteroidia bacterium
CATTATTTTTTCGATATTGCTCATAATATTTATAGAAAGGATTGTAAAGATTAATCCCACCTTGTGTGAGGAAACTCATCTTTCCGAATATGAACTCATGTCCAAGAAAAAACACGAATGTGCTTGCTTTTAAATGTTGGTTGGAGTTGTAAATATTGCTATCAACAATATATTCATAATAGTTTGTATAGTACTTACTCATAAAACCAGCATGAACATTGCTTACTCTTCCAAATCTTTTTGAAACAGAAACAGATGTTGCATAAATAGCATATTTAGGTCCTCCTACAGGTCCTAATTCGTTTCCGAATTCATGTACTCCAAGTCCAAAGCGGATATTTAATAAAAGCGGATATTTTTCTTTTGCAATTTTTTTTCGTTCAGGCAAAGTTTTTATTTCACTTGGAAAATATTTTAAACCAGTAGTAAATACAATGCTATTGATACCAATATTCGGTAATTGATAATGTCCATTTGAAAAATGAAATGTAGATGCTCCAAGTTTTAATTGCAGTTTGCTGCTGAGTTTTTTTCGATAGTTTAAAGAGAAAGAAGAAATATTTGTAATGTGTGAGCCAATAAGTGTATTAGTTGGATTATCTATTGGGTCATGAAAAATAGGAAAGTATGCAAATCCACTTCCTAGGCGAAATTCCAAATCGCTTTTTTCTTTTCTTAAAGCATGAAAAGAAATGTTGGGCATAATAGCATACGTCCTTCCAAGCACATCATCATTGCCTTGATAAGCATAAACAAAGGAAATACCCAATTGAGGAAATCCGTAAATGTGATGAAACGGATTCTTCCCCATTGTTTGCCAACCCAGATTAATTTCTCCAATCATCGAAAAATCATTCTTCGGAAAATTCGGGTAGTTCTTTACAATTTTTCCAGTATTAACTATTGATTCAATAAAGAAAGAATTTTTTTGAGGCAAAGTATCTTGCGAAAAAATTCTTGTGCTTGTAATTAAACACAACAGAAGTATAAATTTTAATTTGAAATACATTGGCTAAAAGTGTAATTTTACAAAACTTATTTCAATTGGCTACACTACAAGAAATATTATCGGTTAATGAGCTTTCGGAGCTTGAAAAAGGAAAATCATTGCCTTTAATGGAAGAATTTTATACCATTCAAGGGGAAGGGTTTAATTCGGGTAAAGCTGCTTATTTTATTCGTGTTGGAGGATGTGATGTGGGTTGTCATTGGTGTGATGTAAAAGAAAGCTGGGATGCTACACTACATCCACTTACCAAAACAGATTTGATTGTTGAACATGCTTTGCAATATCCTTCGAAAGCAGTTGTAGTTACTGGTGGTGAGCCATTGATGTACAACATGGATTATCTCACATCTCAACTGAAAAAATATAGTATTAAAACATTTATTGAAACATCAGGAGCATATAAACTTTCAGGCAATTGGAATTGGATTTGTCTTTCACCCAAAAAAACCATGAAGCCGCTTGATGAAATATATTCTCGGGCAAATGAGTTAAAGATTATTGTTCATAATCAAAACGATTTTAAATGGGCTGAAGAAAATGCTTCCAAAGTAAATAGTTTTTGTAAATTGTTTTTGCAACCAGAGTGGAGCAAGCGAACTGAGATGATGCCTGTAATAGTAGATTATGTAATGAATAATCCGAAATGGAATGTTTCCTTACAAACACATAAATACCTTGGAATTCCTTAATTGGAATGGAAGTTGCTATGAATAAAATGCAAATAATATTAATCAGAATAATATAAAAGTGAGAAGTTTAAAAATAGTTCAATTCCTCTTTTTATTTACGTTTTTTATAACGTGCAAAGCGCAGCATGTTGTTTATACAATTGAAAATAAAAAAGCAATTAAGCTTTATGAAAATGCTACTAAATATTATGATGCTCGAGATAATGAAAATGCAATTAAAGAATTAAATAAAGCAATTGAAAAAGAACCAAAATTTGTTGAAGCGTATACTTTACTTGCAAGTGTTTACATTGACAAAAGGCAATTAGATAGAGCAATAGAACAATACAATAAATCTTTTCAAGTAAATCCTAATTTTTTTCCGAATAGTTACTACACTGTTGCAAATTTGGAATTGATGACAGGGAAATATGAAGATTCAAAAAAACATTTTCAGAAGTTTTTAGCTTTTCCAAGAATAAATCCACAGTTAAGAGAAGAAACAAACAAAGGAATTAAAAATTGTGAGTTTGCAATAGATGCAATGAAACATCCTGTTCCTTTTAATCCAATTAATCTTGGTGGTAATATTAATTCAGATGTAGATGAATACTTTCCATCACTCACAGCAGATGGACAAACAATCATCTTTACTCGAAATGAAAAATCAGAAGGAAAAAGACTGCAGGAAGATTTTTACACGAGTAAAATGAAAAATGGAAATTGGAGTGCAGCTCAAAATATGATTGGAGTTAACACTCCTGCCAATGAAGGAGCGCCAAGTATTTCAGCTGATGGACAAATAATATTTTTTGCTGCCTGCCAAGAAATAGATGAAACGTATGGTGGAGGAAAAAAGGGATATGGAAGTTGCGATATTTTTTATACCAATAAAGTGGGAGAGAAGTGGACCAGAATTTTAAACCTTGGAACTCCTGTCAATTCAAGAAACTGGGAAACTCAGCCTTCTTTTTCTTCTGATGGAAAAACACTTTATTTTGTTCGAGGGATGGTTTCTCGCGAAGGAATTAAGCAGCAAGATATTTATACATCTCAAGTTGATGAAAACGGATTATGGAGTATCCCAGTTCGTTTGAGTGATAAAGTAAATTCATCGGGAGCAGAGGAATCTGTTTTTATTCATCCAGATAATCAAACATTGTATTTTTCATCCGATGGTCGTGTTGGTATGGGAGGAATGGATATTTATATGAGTAGAAGGCAAGCAGATGGAGAATGGGGTGAAGCAATTAATCTCGGTTATCCTATTAATACTTGGAACGATGAGAATAGTGTTGTAGTTGGTCCAGATGGCAAACTTGCTTATATGGCTTCTAACAGAGAAGGGGGATTTGGTCAACTTGATTTGTATGGTTTTGAACTTTATGATAATGCAAGACCGCAAAAAGTAACGTATGTAAAAGGTAAAGTTTACGATGCGGTTACAAGCGATCCACTTGCTGCTTCATTTGAGTTGATAGATTTAGAAACGGCAAAGACTGTTGTGCAATCAACCTCCAATGAAGGAAATGGGGAATTCTTAGTTTGTCTTCCTCCAAATAAAAACTACGCATTGAATGTTTCTAAAAAAGGATATTTGTTTTACTCCGATAATTTTTCATTGAAAGAACCTGCAGCAGCAGATAAGCCATATTCCTTGAATGTTCCTTTGCAACCTATAGATACAGGTTCAACGGTTGTTTTAAAAAATATATTCTTTGATACTGATAAGTTTGAATTGAAATCTGAATCAAAAGCGGAGCTTGGAAAATTGATTAGCTTTTTGAATATGAATAAAAATGTAAAAGTAGAATTGAGTGGTCATACCGATAATGTGGGTGATAAAAAGCATAATCTCGCTTTATCTCAAAGTAGAGCTCAATCTGTTTTTGATTATTTAATTCAAAATGGAATCCTTGCTCAGCGACTTACTTATAAAGGTTATGGCGATATTAAGCCTAAAGTAGCAAACGATACCCCTGAAAACCGCTCTAAGAACAGAAGAACAGAGCTAAAGATTATCAGTAAGTAATTTCTTTTCCCTCATTTTTTTTCAAAAAAGAACCCCTGTTAATAAAAATATTTTTTAAAATATATGGTTTGTATTATAAACTACTTTATATTTGCAACATATTTACAAATAATAAATCAAATTAAAACAATGGAAACACAAGAAAAATCAATTACTCCATCAGAAAGTTTGGAGATTATCGAACAAATGATTTCCTCCGCAAAGGGAAGTATAAAGGAAGATGGGTTCTTATTTTTATTCTGGGGCTGGCTCATTTTTACTATTAGCATTGCATTTTACGTTTTACAATTTGTGATAGAAGTAGAAAATTCGGGCTTAGTGTGGTTGGGAGTGTTAGGTGGAGTGGTGGTTACAATTGTATATGTAATGCGTAAAGAGAAAAAGCAAAAAGTAAAATCTTTTGTTGATGAATTCATGGCTTATATATGGCAGGCATTTGGTGCAGCATTATTTATTGTCTTATTTTTCGGAAATAAACTTCAGCTTGGAACTTATCCATTATTAATTGTACTATATGGTATTGGCACTTTTATTTCAGGAGGAGCATTGCGATTTAAGCCACTTATCTTTGGAGGAATTGCTTGTTGGATAATTGCATTTATTGCATTTTTTCAGCCATTTCAATACCAGATTTTATTACTTGCGCTTTCTTTATTGGTTAGTTACATTATTCCTGGTCATATTTTAAAAGCCAATCACAGCAATGGAAAAGTTTAATGATTTAGACCCTGTTTTACATTCACAGTTGCGACTTGCAGTTGTATCCTTACTTATAAGCGTTCGCGAAGCAGAGTTTACGTTTATTAAAGAAAAAACAAATTCTACTGCCGGAAATTTAAGTGTGCAAATCAACAAATTGAAAGAAGCAAAATACATTGATGTGAAAAAACAGTTCAAGGATAATTATCCTCAGACATTATGCTCTATTACTCCTAAAGGTATAAAGGCATTTGAGCAGTACGTTAAAAATTTAAAACAATACATAAACAAAAAATAAAGATGGAAAATCTAACAGAGAAAAATCAAAAGCTATGGAAAGTAGCACAAAAGAGAGCAAATTTTAAAAAGCATTTGTACACGTATTTAATTATCAATGCATTTTTATGGGTGTGGTGGTTTGCAGGAAAAAAAGATGGCGATGAGTCTGGAATGCCTTGGCCTATTTGGTCAACAATAGGGTGGGGAATAGGTATTGCTTTTAATTATGTAGGAGCATACCATGGAGACAAAGATGAAATGGCTGACAAAGAATATAAAAAATTGTTGGACGAAGAAAAGTAAAAAAGATGCCCCTGTAAAATCAGGGGCTTCTTTCTTAAGGCATTACGATTGCAAATTCTACTCTTCTGTTTTTCTTTCTTCCTTCTTCTGTATTATTTGATGCTATTGACTTTTTACTTCCATAGCCTTTATAGAAAAGTCTTTTTTGATCAATATTTTTTGAAATTAAATAATCTACAATTGATTTAGCTCTTTCTTCTGAAAGTTTTTGATTCTTTACTTCACTTCCTGCATTATCTGTGTGTCCCCGAATTTCAATTTTCATAGTTGAGTTGGCTTTTAACTGACTTACCAAATTGTCAAGTGATGTAAAAGACTCTTTTAGTAAGGTAGCTTTGTTGGTTTCAAATAACACATTTTGTAAAACGACCGTTTTTTTCTTTGGCCAATAATTATAAAAATAGATTGTAAATGTTTTTGGAGTTCTACGATAAAGTTTATCGAAATCAACCATTAGATAATAAACTTCGCCAGATTTTACTGTAATTGCCGAATCGTAACCACTTCCAAAACTCCTATAAATTGATTTTCTCTCTTCATATTCTGACAAACCAGTGGATCCATTTTTTTGATAATTCTGTGAAAAGCATGCTCGTTTGGGATAAATTTTGTTTGTTCTAATCTCATTTATACAATCTTCATTGTCGCATTTGTAAAGAACAAAATCGAAGTCATCAAAATTGCTTTCAGGAACAATATCAAATGATAGTATGGTATCATGATCAATATTTATCTTGAAC
>CAYPEC010000078.1:0-5715 GCA_964409625.1 uncultured Bacteroidia bacterium
TTTAATTTGTAAGCAGTGTTCGCCATCATTGCAAGCATATAAGGGTCTTTTGTTTCCATTGCTTTTTTGAAAGAAGTTTCAAACTCTTTCTTAATATCTGTGTAGCCCGCTTCAGCAAGTGCATACACAGTATATGCATTCATAATATCATCGCTTATTCTTCCGAAATCATGATATGCGCGTTTCTCGCGAGTGAAACCACCTTTGCCATCTTTCTTGCTCATCAGCCAGTTTGCAGTGCGGTCAAGCATCTTTTGGTCAATATCCGCTCCTGCTTTTTTCATATCCACAAACTCCATAATTCCATAAGCAGTCAAACCTTCGTGAGCAGGTGCAGCACCAAACCATTCGTAACCTTTTTCTTTCGTTTCAAAAGTTACCAAACGCTTATATCCTCTGTTTAACAAATCTCCTGCGTAAGCAAGTGTTTTGTCATCTTTGCTTTCAGTTGATTTTAAATAATCCAACACCATTGCATTCGGATAAGCTGTGCAAGATGTTTGCTCAAAGCATCCGTAGGGTTCGTGTAAAATTCCTTCTACGCCTTTCATCAAATCACTTACTACATTCGGAAATGCAGTGAAAGATATTTTCAAAGAACCGCTCACAGTTTTATTCATTTCAAAAGAAAACTCTTTTTCAAGTTCCTGAGCAGAGAATGAAGCCGCAACAGGGAAACCTTTAGGAGCAATTTTTATTTTTTGAGTGAACGCATCTCCTAATCCACAAGCTTTGAAAGCGATTGTAAATTCACCGTAACCGATTTTATCCAACACTTTATAATCAAGGTAAATCACTTTTGCTTTTCCAGGCATAATGGTTTGCACATTCGGAATTTTAACTATTTCCTTTAATCCATCAGGAGCAGTAATAGTCAACACTCCACCAAGTGGTTTGTCGGTATTGTTTTTCAATGTCAACGGAATTGAAACATTATCTTCAGTGGCAACTTCCACAGGAATTTTAGTTGTCATCGCAAACGGAAGTTGTGTAAAGAAATTCTTTTCAACTCTTCCAATTGTTCCGTCTTTGCTAATTCCTTCTACTGTTGTGCGGAATGAAGTAATGTCATCCGAAGCATAAAACTCTAAAGTTTTCTTTCCTGTTCTGTCCACTTCCACATTAGGATTCCAGTAAATTGTATTTCTGAAATCAGTTCTTGTTTCAACTGTTTCTTGTTTATCATAAACAGGCGCAGCAAACTGACGAGAGCGGTAGTAAACATTTTGTTGCGGACGAGCGATTCTTTCTCCCGCTTCATCATTCATCATAAATCTTTTCGCTCTGAAATCTTCCGCTTTGCCTCCGATATTTTTGTTTTCCTTTTTGTCTTTGTCTTTTGCAGGATCAGCTTTTTCTGCTTCAGCTTCATTTACTTTTTTAGATTTTTTTCTTTCCACTTTCATTGCAAACGCTTCTTCTCTATCCATTTTCACTCCTTCGTTTGGAGCAGCCATTGGAATTAAATCTTCTGCACCACCTCTCGAAGCCGAGCGAGGGATATCATTCCATCTTTTGTTATATTGCTGGTTGTAATAAGCATTGTTATACAAGTAGCAAACTAAATTCTGATTGTAATCCTGTAAATACACCCCTTGCTGCTGATAGCCAGTAGCAGAATAAAACAGATTTGCGGGATTATACAATTCAATATTTTTCAAACTGAACTTTCCGTTTTCATCTGTTAAATATTCTGCACCATTTCCAACTTTAAGTTTCGCATTTGCAATTGCTTTTCCTGTACTTGCATCCATTACTACTCCCGAAACAATTGCTTTCTCGCCTTGATACGCTATTTGCGGAACATCATCACTCATTACTTTTTCCCAAGTAAATCTTCTCCATCCGGCAGTCATCAATAAATAATCAAGTGCTTCATCTGCCTTTTGTTCTTTCGCATTAAAGTAGAAAGCTGGCTCTTCAATCTTTTCAGAAATATCTTGTTGCAATAAAAGTTGAGATAAAATGTTCCCTGATTTATCATCAGCGAAAGAAATTAACTGGTCGTTTACCACAGAAAGAGAAAGGTTTGCAGGCATTGGCATTCCTCTTTCATCTTTTACAGATAAAGTCAATCTAACTTTTTCTCTTGGCAAATATTTTTCTTTATCTGTTTCAACAGAAATAGAAAGTTGTTTGTCTTTATTTACAAATGCTAATCTTTCTGCTCTTGCAATTCCTTTGCTATCAAATAAAGTAATTTGAGAAACACCAATCGGGAAATTAGTTGTAGGAAACACAACTTTGTTTTTTCCCTGCCCGACTCCGTCATTCAGGCGGGCTTTTTGTGCATTCACCACAGCCGAGTAAAACACTTTTCCTCTCACCTGCGCAATCAATGATAGTTCTTCTGTTTCAGTAGTATTGATATTTGCAGTTACTTCACCAAATTTTGAATTATCAATAGTCATTACATAACCTCTTGGCAATGCTTCAGGCAAAGAAAAAGTTTCAGTAATACCTTCGGGCTTTGTAATCTTTACTGTGTATTTTTCATATGGTTGCGGATTGAATTTAAAAGCGCCCATCCCCTGATGAAAGCTACTAAATGAAGCAACCTGTGAGCCTTTTTCAGTTACAATGATTCCTTCCACATCGGCAGGTTTATCAAATTCATTCAACGCACGGAATGCAATTGAACTCTCTAAACCCGTTACCAAATCACCACCTTCTGGGAACAAAGCAAATTTAATTTTATTCAACACAATTGGAATAGAACGAGAAATACTTTCGGTGCTTCCGTTGTAATCAATCATCACATTCAACAAGCCATCATTGGTTTTTAAATCTTTTGGAAGATTAAATTTGATAAAGCGAATTCCTTCTTCATCTGTTACATCAGCTTTTGCAATAATTTGTTTGCCATCCAAGTTAGCCACAAACTTTATCGGCTGATTTGCCAATACTTTATTTTCATTTGTATTTAATTCAAGTTTTGCAATCACTTCATCACCCGCACCGAATGCTTTCTTCTCAAAATCCAGTTTCATTTTCAAATTAGGAAGCACCACATCTTGCACTTGCAATTCTTTTTCAAAAGCATTGCCTGCCTGCCGTTGCGCATCGCCTTGTGTTACGGTAGGCAGGTTCACATCTCTGTTTTTCATCCAATTGGTATATGCACGAACTTTATACATACCGCCCAGTGCTTCTTTATCTAAATTAAAATCACCTGCTGCAATTCCATTTTTTGCAATGAGGTTGATTGTTCTTTCAACTGTTCCTTTCGGACTAATCAACTCCACATGCACAATATCACTTTTTGCGGATGACTTCATGCTTGCTCCATCTCTCACAAAAGCCGAAAACCAGATATCATCTCCCGGCTCATAAAAAGGTTTATCAAAATTCAGATACACTCTGTCTTCTGGCAATTGTTCGGTGTAAGAAGACAACTTCTTTTTTAAGCTTTGGATAAATTCATTATCCGATGGCAGCGTAAACTGATTCATCGGACCTATCCAAGCCATTAGTGCTAATGCTGATGCTACCATGATGGTAGGTTTAATCAACTTTGTTTTTGTGTTCGCTTTCATAGTGTTTTATTTTTAGATTTTTAAACTGTTTGCATATATGATGTCAGCTCCATAAAAATTCCATAAAAGATTTTGATTTTTTTTATTATGGATAAATATTGTAGTTTTGTTTAAATGCATAAAAGCAGAAAACTCGCTCTTATATAAAGACACATTTTATTATGAAAATAGATAAAGAAAATTTCAAATTTTTATTTCCAACCATTACTGCATTTATTGGTATTATAATTGGCAGTCTTTTGAATGCATATACTAGTGATAAATTATATTACGACAAATTAAATGCTGAACAACAAGTTGCTTTTTTTAATGCTCGTTTGCAACAAATAGAAAAAACAACTAAAATTGTTGCTAAACTGCCTGCAATTAAAGAGCAATTTGATTATCATTTCAATAGTAATAGCCTAATAAAGGACTCATTAATTCTAATTAAAAATTTAGCAATTTCTGAAAGACTAGCTGAATATCGTTCCGACTTTTTTAGCATATTGACAATGGATAAGTTATATTTTGGTAATAAAACAGCCAAAGAAATTGACTCTTTTTTTAATAAAAATAAAAAAGAGGGAATTAAATGGTGGAATGCAAAAGAAGAATCTTTCGAGCCTTTAATAAATTCAATGTACGAAGAACTTTTTTTGAATTTAACGATTTACCAAAAGGAATAACCCGCAGGCATATACTTCATCAAGCTACAAACCGATGAAGGCATTGAGGTAAAGAAGGTGGTGGTTAGCCATTAATCCCACTTGCCCCCTTTAATAAGGAGGAATTAAATACACTTGGCGTCTTATTGGTAAAAAATAAAAAAGATTAACTTTGTAAAAAAACACTAACATGAGTATAGCCACTACAAAAGTTGAATTAGCTAAACGGCTCTTAAACACTAATAACAAAAGTATCATCAATTATATAAAAGCAATTTTCGAAACTCAATCAACTGACTGGTGGGAAGAGTTGCCAGATGAAGTAAAAGCATCTATTGAGAAGGGACTGAAGCAATCAGAAAAAGGTGAAACTATACCGCACACACAAGTCATGAAAAAGTATAGTAAATGGCTAAAGAAATAAGATGGACAGAAGAATCCATTAAAACTTTTAATTCCGTAATTGAATATCTGCAAAAAGAATGGACAGAAAAAGAAATTGAAAATTTTGTAAAAGCCACCGACCGTGTTATCAGCTACATTTCTGACAATCCTCAAATGTTCAGAAAAACGAATAAGAAAAATGTTCACGAAGCATTGGTAACACCGCACAATTTACTGATTTATAAAATTTACTCTTCGCATATTGACTTGATTACTTTTTGGGATACAAGACAACATCCTTACAAAAAGAAATTTTAGACTTTGCGTCTTCGCGCCTTTGCGGTGAAAAAGAATTTGTAACTTTGAAAAAAAATACTAACAGATGAAAGCAGAAAGTACGAAGTTGGAATTAATTCAATGGTTGGCTAACATCAATGATAAATCATTGCTTGGCGCTATTGCACAGTTTAAAAAAACTTTTGAATTATCTGACTGGGCAGATTCCATGACACCTGAACAAATTAATTCCATCAACAAAGGCATGGAAGAAATAAAAAAAGGAAAAACAATTCCATCATCAAAAGTTTGGGCTAAGTATGGCAGAAAATCTAATCATTGAATGGTCGGAGAATGCCACTCACCAACTTGACCGTATCTATAATTATATTTCTAAAAAATTTCACTAAAAGAAGCTGAATTGTTTTTAGATTCGGTTCAGCATTTTGAAACGATACTGATTCAATATCCTGAAGCTTTTAAAAAATCAAGAAAGCTGAAAAACATTCGTCTTGGTTTTATTCACAGGCATACCACAGCAGCATATACAATAGAGAAAAGCAAAATCTATATCGTTGCGTTATTTGATAATAGGACACAAAATAGTTACAGATAATTTTGTCCATCAGCCGCAGGGATTTACTTCATCAAACTCCAAACGAGTGAAGGTATTGAAGTGAAGAAGGTGGTGGTTAGCCATTAATCCCCCTTGCCCCTTAGTAAGGGAGAAATTAAATACACTTTGCGTCTTCGCGCCTTTGCGGTTAAAAACAAATTCCTTAATTTTTCTACCTTTGCACTCCATTTAGAAAATAAGAAAATGAGTTTTAAGCTGAATACCATTGAAGAAGCCATTGCCGATATACAAGCAG
>CAYPEC010000079.1:0-5632 GCA_964409625.1 uncultured Bacteroidia bacterium
CAGCACATACAAATCCACCGCCACTGATAGACATTGCAGGTAAAGGATTTACAGTTACAGTAGTAGTATTTGAACAACCATTAGCATCAAGATAAGTAATGGTAGAAGTTCCATTAGTAATTCCAGTTACAAGTCCAGCATTATCAATAGTAGCTACAGCAGTATTAGAAGAACCCCAAGGAGTAGTTCCATCAGGAGTTCCTCCTCCTGTTAATTGACTAGTAGCGTTAACACAAACAGTAGTGTTCCCCGTAATAGCAGGAGTTGCAAAAACTTGAACATTGATATTCGAACTATTTTGACAAGCTCCAGCAGGAGTAGTATAAGTAACTGTATAAGTAGTTCCGCCAAGGGCATTACTTATTACTCCGTTAATATCAATAGTTTCTCCATTTGTGGTAGGAGATATTATAAATGTTCCACCACTAACACCAGTTATATTTGCAGTAGTAGGATTTCCTTCGCAGAAATCAGCTAAAGTAAATGTAGCATCATCTAAAGCAGTAACAGAAACAGTTTGTTCAGAGAAGTTGGAACAACCATTAACAGTGATATCATAACGAATGGTGTAAGGGCCTCCAATACCAGCATTAAATGTACTATCAGTCATTCCTGTTCCAGAGAAGACACCACCAGAAACAGTAGGATCTAAAACTACAGGAAGTTGCGCTAGGCAATACGAAGAGTTTGTAAATCCAGTAAAGCTTGCGTCTGGAATAGAATTAATAACAACTGTAGAATTTCCCGAAGCAGAGTTTGTACAATTTTTATCGAGAACCTCTAATGCTGTATATATACCATGGGAGCCAGTATTCGCTATTATTAAAGGCGAAGAGGTTATGTTAAATATGGTATCGTTAGTACTCCCATTGTTATAAATAAATGTCCATGGCTGCGCACCAGTAAAGATAATTGTGTCATTTACTGTTGACCCTTGACAAGCAACGCCACCGCCACTTAAAATAGCCGTTGGTAAAGCATTAACAACAATAGTGTCTTGTCCAGTTCCAACGTTAGAGCAATTTAAATCTGACACAGAAGTAATAGCATATATTCCAGCTGATCCTGTTGAGATTTGGTAAGGAGTAGAGTTAATTGAGCTTACAACAGTTGACGAGCCTCCATTAACAGTATAAGTAATAGACCAAGGAGAGGTTCCAGTTAAAGCAACATCAATAGAAGTAATATCGCCAGAACAAATGGTATCCGTTCCTCCAATAGTAGCCGTTGGTAAAGCATTAAATGTTACAGTTGCTCCGCCACTGCCAGAACCGGGACAGATTCCATCAGAAATGGACACAATGCTATATGTTCCAGCACCTGGAGATGTAATTGTATAAGATGAGTTTGGAAACCCAGCAGAAGCAACAACAGGAGTTTGAGGCACTCCATTAATAGCATAAGTGAGAGTATAAGGAGAACTTGTGCCCCCTGTTAATGTGAAAACTACATTTGGAGCAGAAGTTCCAGCACAAACAGTCCCTCCTCCAGATAAAACAGCATCAACAGCACAACTACAATTTTTTGTTCCATTTACAGTTTGATTTGCACAAATTCCGTCACCGATAGTGAATGAATAATTTGTTGTAGCGGATGAAATAGCATTGCTTGTATATGTATATGGTCCGCTACCAGTAATAGTTCCGCCATTCATTCCAGTAACAGAGTAAGTCCCTGGATTCCCACCAGTCATATCAAAAGTAACTACATAATTCCCAGCACCACAAGTAGCTACTATATTTGAAATAATTATAGGTGTATTTACAGTAACTGTTTCAGATGTTCCGTTTATAGTTCCAGAGCATCCAGTAGCATCTGATACATTTGTAATAGCATAAACACCCCCTGTTGAAGTTGAGAATGTATAAGGAGAAGACGTTATCCCATTTACAGTTGTTGGCGATCCTCCATTCAACGTGTACGTAATCGACCATGGCTGAGAGCCTGTTAGTGCAATACTAATATTTGTTGAACTTCCGCTACATATAGTTGTATTCCCAGTTGTTATTTGAGCCGTTGGCTTTGGGTTTACAGTTACAGTTACAGTTTTAGAAGATTGGCAACCAAATAAATCATTTGCTGTAAGTGTATATGTAGTTGTAGTTGTAGGAGAGGCAGTAGGAGTAAGAGTTGTATTATTTGTCAAATTTGTAATAGGAAGCCAAGTATAGCCAGTTACAGCATTTACATCTCTTAATATAACTTCCCAAGAAACTAAACTTCCTGTCCCTCCACCCCCACCTCTGTTGTCCTCTATATGAAATGTCCAAGTTGTATTGGAGTTTCCGCCAGCAGCATTTATAGCCGTAATAACAGATGCTGGAAAGCAGTATGTTGCAGTTCCAGTTGCATTTGGCAGAGGTAGTGGTGTAAAATTATAAGTATTTCCATTTACCGTAATCTGAACGGCATCAGGAGTAGGTCCTCTTCCAATATCATCGTGACTGCTATGGTTTATAGTAAAACATATAGATTGGAGAACTGCAGCAGAAAGCGTTGTATTAACCATTCCAGAAGAAGTTATATTGCTATTTATACCCGTAGTGCTGTTATTTGTTATAGTGGCATTTGGGTTGGCATTAAATGCCCTGTCGTTATAGGGCGTTCCCAAAGCAATTGTTGCAGTTAGATTAACTGAATTTCCAGCACAAATAGAAGGTGCTGAAGGATTAATAGCGATTACTGGTCCCGCATTTAGATTAACCCTTTGAGATGCAACATTTGCACATCCATTTGCAGCAGTAGAAACTAATGATATTAAATAATCTCCAGTGGCTGTATAGGTGTGCGTGAATGAAGTTGAAGATGTTGTGGAGGTTGACCCGTCTCCAAAATTCCATGAATAACTATCCGCTGCGCTTGTGTTAGATATATTTACAATTAGAGGAACGCTACAGCTGGAGGTTGGGCTTACTGTAAAGTTTGAGGAAGGATAAAGTTCAAAGGTTCCATTTCCCCATTCAAAATTAAAACCAGTGTTATTTGCGCAAAAATTATCAATTACAATTGCATATGTCCTTCCGGCCGTGACTGTTATTGGAACCGACATTTCTCCAGTTCCCCCGGGTATCATTCCGAAAGGTTCAGCTACTTGTGCACAATTAGTAACTCCATTGGCATAGCTATAATTACAGGCAACTTGGGTAGCTCCAGATCCTACACAGCCATCGGTAATATCAAAAACAGCCCAATCAAATTCTGTTGGAACAAGTCCAGTTGCGGTCCATTCTAATGTTCCAGTTACTCCAACCGTAAATTGAAACCAAACATCTTTTTTAACTGCCGCTCCAAAACAAGATGGCCTTACACCACTTGAACTAAACCCAGCAAGAGAAGAAACTGTAAAACTTGTTTTATCACACAAAACAGTTGCTTGGCTACAAGTATTTCCAGGAGTTGGATCTGGAGGGATTGATGTAATACAAACTTCAAAATCTCCGTCCGTTCCATTTGTTTCAATTGAAATCCATGCTTGAGTCCCAGGAACAAGACCAGTAGAGGTAGTTGCAGCACCTGCACCAGTTGCCGAACCACAAGTTTCATATGTTCCGGCATTACAACCAGTAGAGATAATTGTAACTACCATATCACTCGCAGGGATAGAACCATTAGGAGTAACAGTAATAGTATTATTAGCACCACTTACAATATATGTGAACCAAATTTCGTTTCCTGCTCCTCCAACATCACAGGCATTTATAGTATTGTCGCTAGTTGCATTTGCATTGCTCGAATTAAAACAAATACTTCCCGAAGAAGGAATTACAACTGCCTGTGCATTTGAACAATCATCGTTCGCAGGTGCTTGGGCATTTATAACAAGGCTAATTGAAAATAAAAAAGGGATAAATATTTTTTTCATGATGTGTATATTTTATTTCGAAACGACAACTATTTGTTCAAGTTTATTTTTATCAAAATTTGATTTATTAACTTCAGATTCAGATAATATTTTTAAACGAACATTAGTCCCTAAACTGACATATTTTGTTTGAGTTTTGTCTCTGTTTTTTTCAATAATTTCATCTAAATTATATGGAATTAAAGGATGTTGTCGTGTATTAATAAGTTCTATTTGGTAGGTGCCTTGATATTTCGCTAACTTTTCTTCAATAGATTTTTGTTCCTTATTGTTCGAATTGCTTTCTGTGCTTTGAGCAAAAGAATTAACGGAAATTAGGAAGAGCGTAAAAACGCCTAACAAGAATATTTTTTTCATAGGAAATAAATTTTGAATCAGCTAAAGTATGGAGTTAAAGCGTAGAAACCAAATTTCTTACTCATTACTTAAAACCTACAATTTTATAAAATGATACCTTTACAGAAATTATGTCAAAAAAATTTCAGAAGAAAGACAGTAAAAAGTCGAAAAAATACCTCTTTGAAGAAGTTGTAGAGGCGCTAAAAAAAAATCCATCAAAAACGCTGAATTATAAACAGGTTTCTGCATTGATGAATATTCATGAAGAGTCGCAGAAGCTACTTGTAAATGCCATTTTGCAAGAGTTGGCACAAAGAGATATTGCGCAACAGCCTGAACGAGGAAAATTTCAATTTAAAACTACCGAAAGATATATTACTGGAAAGGTAGATATGACAGCAAGCGGCTCTGCTTATATTATTTCGGATGAAACGGAAGAAGATATCTATGTGTCTGCTCAACGCACTAAAAATGCAATGAATGGCGATACCGTTAAGGTTTATCTTTTTCCTCAGCGTGGAAGCCGAAAAATTGAGGGTGAGATTGTAGAAGTGATTACGCGAGGCAGAACAGAATTTGTGGGTACTATTCAACTCTCAAATAGATATGCTTTTTTAGTTCCTGATAATAATAAAGTAGGTATTGACATTTACATTCCGCTTGATAAATTAAAAGGAGCTAAAGACAAACAAAAAGCGATTGCAAAAATTACAACATACCCAAAAACCGGAAATCCGATTGGGGAAATTATAGATGTATTGGGCGATGCAGGAGATAACAATACAGAGATGCACGCTATTTTAGCGGAGTTTGGATTGCCGTATAGTTTTCCAAAAGATGTAGAAAAAGTCGCAGACTATATTCCCACAGAAATAACGAAAAGTGATATTGCTGCAAGAAGAGATTTTAGAAAAATTACAACCTTTACAATCGACCCATCTGACGCGAAAGATTTTGATGATGCACTTTCTATTCAGAAATTAAGTTCTGGAAATTGGGAAATAGGAGTTCATATTGCGGATGTTTCACATTATGTAAAAGAGGATAGCGTAATTGATAAAGAAGGATTTTCGCGCGCCACTTCGGTATATCTTGTTGATAGAACAGTGCCAATGTTGCCTGAAATTTTATCGAATAACGTTTGTTCTCTCCGACCAAATGAAGATAAACTTTGCTTTTCGGCAGTATTCGAAATGAATGACGAAGCTCAAGTTATAAATCAGTGGCTTGGCAGAACAATAATTCATTCAGATAGACGATTTTCATACGAAGAAGCTCAAGAAATTATTGAAACCGAAAAGGGCGATTTTTCAGAAGAAATAAAAACACTGAACTCGCTTGCAAAAAAATTACGCAACGAAAGATTTAAAAAAGGGAGTATTGCTTTTGAAAAATTAGAAGTAAAATTTCATTTAGATGAAGCCGGAAATC
>CAYPEC010000080.1:0-5583 GCA_964409625.1 uncultured Bacteroidia bacterium
CCACTAAAATTTGCCATATATCCTCCTTGATTTTCTCTTGTAGAAATTTCCTTTGAAACTTCATCTATATATTTTTGTGAGTAGCTATTTATGTTTCCTTGTTTTCCAATATTTATTTCTGCATATGTGTTAGCAACGCATATGCTTCCCCAAATGAAAAATATTGTGTACCCTATATAATTAAATTCGGGTTTTAGTTTAGAAATTACAATAATAAATACAAAAAAGAATAAAATATTAATGGCTGGAATCCCAATATTATCAAATAGTTGTACAGAATCTATTTTTTTATAAAATAGTGACCAAGCCATTGCCGAGATAAAGAAAGTTAATAATGATAGGTATGTTATAAATAAAATTTCCTTGTTTTTTTCTTTTTTGATGATAATAAATAGAGCTACTACAAATGGTAAGAAAATTAAAATAGATTCTGTAATAGTTTTAATAGTATTATTAAAAACGATTTTGAAGTTTGATAATGTAGTTAAGTTCTCCTTTAATAAAAATGTTAAAGAGGGTGCATTTATCATATGGTTAGTTGAATTATTTAGGATGTAAAAAAATACAATGAAAGCAACTGTTGATAGAGTAGCGACAACAATTTTTGCTTTGTTTTCCGCTTTAGTTAGGAAGGATAAAACAATTACTGTAATTGGAATTGTTGCAAGTAATGAGATATTTACGAAAGAACCAGTAAGCAAAACTAAAAATGATTTTTCTTTTTTGTTATTTAAAAACAAAAGGATTGAAGCCAGAAAGATAAAATAAACTACATATAATTTTTGATGAAGAATTGGATTCAAGAAGAAAAAGAAATCAACTTCATGTGTGAGTAGCGGAATATTAAAAGGAAGTTTTATTCCAGTAAAAAATGGGAAAATAATACAAATAATAAAATCTAAAAATGTAATTTTTTTAAAATGGCTTATTAGTGATAGAGTCCCATAAAAAAGTATAATAAAGAAAATTGAATTTGTACATAGGGTTTGAATGAGAGTTGTATTAAGATCACTAGCTTTGGAAAGAAAAGCATTAATCCAAATTTCAAAAAGGTGATAAGGGCCAGGTGAATTTTTATTAAAGTAATCAAGGTAATTGCTTTCCACTCCTGTTGCGTTCATATAATCAGCAATTCGCACATAAAAAAGTTTGTCTGTTTCTGGAGTTGTAATAATTTTTGAAGATATATCATAGAGAAAGTAAAAGGAGAATATGCAGGATGCTAAAATCAAAAATATCGAGATTGCAATATTTTTAATATCTATTTGTATAGCTTCTTTGAAAGTTAGTTTATCTATATTTTTTTTTGATAGTAAAAACAATACAGGTATCAGCAATCCAAGAAAAACAGTATTGAAATGAGTCGTAAAAATGGAATAGATAAATACTATTGAAAAAATTCCAAATAACAGTTTGAAAAATATTTTTTCATAAATATTTTTAGATGTAATTCTTGAAAATTTAGAAATAATTCCTCCTATTACATAAAAGAAGACTGCGCTAAAAATGGCAAATAAAATATATTTAATGAGGAGTATCAGCATCTTTTAGTTTGATTGTAAATTGTAGTTGAAGTCCTCTTTTTATTTGTTGATTTACATAATAGTTGGTATCTGCGCTAACTTTATCCCAGTATAGCATCCCTTCTGGAGGAAGTTTGTCAAGCTCTGCAATGCCTGTGAAATTTGATTTTTTGAGTTTATTCAATTGTATAATTCTTTCGTCAAATGCTTTTGAAAATTTTGTTGTTGTTGAATATTCTGTGATAATGTGATAACACAAAACAACTATTCCTATTACTGATATATACTTGTAAGTGCGAAATATCATTTTACCTGAAATTATTTCGGAAGCTCCAATAATACTGAAACTTAATGCAAAATATACAGTGATGACTAATGAAATTAAAGATAATGCCCTATCAGGTGCTATTTCAGACATTGCATACGAAGTAGGCAATAACATAATAAATATTGATGCAATTAAGATTAATGTTAGGATTTTAAAAACTTTTACCGCTTGATTTTTACTAAATGATATTTTTGGTTTTATAAAAATATTTCCAGCAATTATCCATGGAGCATTAAATATAATGAGATAAGGTAATTTAGGAGGAATATAAATAATGCATAGCTTGACATAAGCTTTTACATGTTGCCATGTTTTTTCAATAATAGTGGTTTGAGGTAATAAGGAGCTTCTGATTGATGTTCCTGGAGCAAAATAGGTTATTGAAAATGATATTGATAATATGATGAAAGCAAACAGCGCTTTTTGAACAGATGTTTCTTTTAGCGTTTTGCTTATTATATAATTGTTGTGTTTAAGCTTGTAAAAAATAAATAGCGAAAGTAGAAGTAGAAAAATAAGCGAGTAAGACTCTGCTGCTCCGCCAATATATGCTGCAGTTATTAGAACTACTAAAATTTGCCATAAAGATAAATCTCGTGATAAAATAACATTGAACATTAAGAGCGCTGCTGTAATACTCCATATATAAGTGAGTACCGAAAACCAAAACCAAGTTTCTCCGATACTGAAGTTGCTGAAAAAAAAGCTGCAAGTGAGCGATACGGAAAGAAAAAGTATTTCTGCTTTTTTAATTTCAATCTTAAAGCAGTTTGAAATAGTTGATAGTACTTTGTAAACTGAAAATAAAAGAAGCAGTAGGTTCAGATTATAAAATAAGGGCAGTAAAAATTTATTATCAGCATGATTTAGCAGTAAGCAACTTGCTATAAGTGAAGACCATCTTCCGCAAAAATTGTTGTATTGATATAAAACAGAAGCCCAAATACCATTTGTCTGAACCAAGCCCCAGTAGAAAAAATCATCAGATGCAATTCGAGAATTGAAACTAAGAATTAGGTAAAGAACAAAAAATAAGCAAATGGAAATTAATGAAAGTAGGAAAGGGTTGCTTTTTGTTTGCATAAAATAAAAAAGGGAACTCTAAGATAAGAATTCCCTTTGAAATTGATTTTTGGTAATTTTATTTTACCGAGTCTACTACTGCTTTAAAAGCATCAGGATTATTTAATGCTAAATCAGCTAAAACTTTACGGTTAAGCTGAAGATTCTTTGCATGTAATTTCCCCATAAACTCAGAGTAAGACATTCCGTGAGGACGAACTCCCGCATTAATACGTTGAATCCAAACTCCGCGAATGCTGCGTTTTTTGTCTTTTCTATCGCGATATGCGTAGGTTAATCCTTTATCTAAAATGTTTTTCGCTATTGTAAAAACATTTTTTCTTTTACCCCAATATCCTCTTGTTTTTTTGAGGACTTTTTTTCTGCGAGCTCTTGAAGCTACACTGTTTACTGAACGTGGCATGTTTGTTAGTTTTTGGTGAGGAGCGTTCTGTTTTTCAAGAAACTTGTGTGCTCAGCACCGGGTTAAACATTTATTTACTTTATTTTCCTATTGCAAGAAGCAGTTTTACTCTGCTCATATCTGTATCATCAACAGTTACAAATCCGCCTAGGCGTTTTTTTCTTGTTTTTGATTTTTTGGTCAGGATATGATTTTTGTATGCCTGCTTTCTTTTTACTTTTCCTGTTCCGGTGAAAGAAAATCTTTTCTTCGCACTAGAATTTGTTTTCATTTTTGGCATTGTATCTATTTTTTACTTTTTTTTACTTTTTCTTCGGAACAATTATCATCAACATCTTTTTTCCATCAAGTGCTGGAAGCTGCTCGGGCTTTCCATATTCTTCAAGCTCTTGAGCAAATCTTAATAAAAGCATTTCGCCTTGTTCTTTAAATAAAATCGTTCTTCCTTTAAAGAAAACAAACGCTTTAACTTTTGCGCCTTCTTCTAAAAATTTGATGGCATGATTCTTTTTAAAATTAAAATCATGGTCATCTGTATGTGGACCAAAACGAATCTCCTTTACAACAACCTTTGATTGCTTTGCTTTTAATTCTTTTTGTTTCTTTTTTTGGTCGTATAAGAACTTTTTATAATCTACTACTTTACAAACTGGAGGCACTGCTCCTGCAGCAATTTCAACTAAATCTAAACCTACGGAACGTGCTATCTCAAGTGCTTTTTCAATTGGAAAAACTCCTTGTTCAATTCCCTCGCCAATTACACGAACTTCTTTAGCTCTTATGCGTTCATTTATTGCATGTAAATCCTCTTTTTTAAAATTACGAGGGCCTCTAGGAAATGAACTCCCAGCGGGCTTTTTCATGCCTCCGCCTGGCGTAAATGGCTTTTTAAATTTGTTGCCTGAGTTTTTATTAAATGGTGCTGCTATAGCTTGTTCCTCCTTATTATTTAGTTAAACTTTATTCTTTTTTACTTAATGCTTTTTCTATTTCCGTATTTATCAGCTTTGCCAAATCTTCGGCTTTGAAGCTTCCTAAATCACCTTCTCCTTGTTTACGAACTGAAACCATATTTTCGGCTTCCTCTTTCTCCCCAACAATAAGCATATACGGTACTTTTTGCATTTCTGCATCTCGTATTTTTTTGCCTATTTTTTCATTCCTTTCGTCAACAAGCCCGCGAATATCGTAATTATTTAGGAACTGCAAAACTTTTTTTGCGTAATCGTTATATTTTTCGCTAATTGGGAGTATGGTAATTTGCTCTGGAGTTAGCCACAATGGGAATTTTCCAGCGCAATGTTCAATTAAAACAGCTACAAACCGCTCTAATGAGCCAAAAGGGGCACGATGAATCATAACAGGTCTATGTTTCTGATTGTCAGAGCCGGTATATTCAAGCTCGAAACGCTCTGGAAGGTTATAATCTACCTGAATGGTTCCTAATTGCCATTTTCTACCGATAGCATCTTTAACCATAAAATCTAGCTTTGGTCCATAAAAAGCAGCTTCGCCATATTCTACAACAGTTTTTAATCCTTTTTCCTTAGCTGCTTCAATAATGGCTTGTTCGGCTTTATCCCAATTTTCATCTGAGCCGATGTATTTACTTCTGTCTTCCTTATCACGTAAGGAAATTTGAGCAATGTAATCTTTGAAATCCAAGGCATTGAAAACATGAAATACAAGGTCGATTACTTTACAAAATTCTTCCTTTACTTGGTCAGGTCGGCAAAATAAGTGAGCATCATCCTGAGTAAATCCTCTAACCCTTGTTAAGCCATGAAGTTCTCCGCTTTGTTCGTAACGATAAACTGTTCCAAATTCAGCTAAACGCAATGGTAAATCTTTGTATGAGCGTGGAGAAGATTTATAAATTTCGCAGTGGTGCGGACAATTCATTGGCTTTAAGAAAAACTCTTCTCCCTCTTGTGGAGTTCGTATTGGCTGAAATGAATCAGCACCATATTTTTCATAGTGCCCTGATGTTACGTATAAATCTTTATGCCCAATATGAGGTGTAATCACAGGCAAATAGCCAGCTTTAACCTGCGCTTTACGCATAAATTGTTCTAACCTTTCTCTAACTGCAGTTCCTTTTGGAAGCCAAAGCGGTAAGCCCATTCCAACTTTTTCAGAAAATGTGAAAAGTTCTAACTCTTTTCCAAGTTTCCGATGGTCGCGTTTTTTAGCTTCTTCTAAAAGTAAAAGATAATCGGTTAGTTCTTTTTGTTTTGGAAATGTGA
>CAYPEC010000081.1:0-5578 GCA_964409625.1 uncultured Bacteroidia bacterium
CATCAGCGGCTTTCTTTATTTTTTCTTCTTTAAAAGCTCTTTGCTTTTTGTTTTCTGCCAAAATCTTTTTAGCAGTTTCAGTTGCACTGATAGCTAATCCTTTTGGGATAAGAAAATTTTGACCATATCCAGGACGAACCTTTACTAAATCATCCTTGTACCCAAGATTTTTTACATCTTCTTTTAATATAATTTCCATGTTGAATGTTTTTAATTGTTAATAGCTCTCCATTTTATTTCATTCCATCTGCTACATAAGGCATAATGGCAATATGGCGAGCGCGTTTTACTGCTTGAGCCACTTTTCTTTGATACTTCAATGAAGTTCCAGTTAATCTGCGAGGCAAAAGTTTTCCCTGCTCGTTAATAAACTTCAAAAGGAATTGAGGGTCTTTGTAATCAATGTATTTAATTCCGCTCTTTTTGAAACGGCAATATTTTTTCTTTTTCGCCTCAGCTGTTGGAGGGTTAAGATATCTTATTTCTTTGTCTGTACTCATGTTGTAATTTTTTTAAGGTGATAGAATTAAGCAGAAGCTCCTGCTTTTTTCATTGATTTGTTTTTACGTTTTTCACTGTAAGCCACAGCGTGTTTATCAAGTGCTACTGTTAAGAAGCGTAACATACGCTCATCTCTTCGGTAACTAAGTTCTAATTCTCCAATTGCAGTACCTTCAGCTTCAAATTGGAATAAGTGATAAAAACCTGTTGTTTTTTTCTGGATAGGATATGCTAGTTTACGCAATCCCCAGTGCTCTTCGTTTACAACCTTGGCACCTAAATCTACAAGCATTTTCTTGTACTTGCTTACCGTCTCCTTTGCCTGTTCTTCAGACAAAACGGGAGTTAAAATGAAGACGGTTTCATAATTGTTTTTCATTTGTTTATTTGTTTTAAATGTTTATCCCCTTTTTATTAGGGGGTGCAAATGTAGAAATTTGTTTGAAAACAACCAAATATATTGTTGGGAGGTTATTTTGCTTGCATTAAGAGCGCTATTTTAGGTGAAAAACAGTTTATTATATGGCTTGGGCAATTAACTTTTCTGCCACTATTTTATTTTTTCTTTCTATTTCCATGTTTTCTTTTTGCTGTTTCCAGTAATCTTTACCGTAGGAAACAAATACTTCTTCACCTGCTTTTATTTTTCTTGCAGCAACAATGAATACTCGTTTCTGTTTTACTTCATAAAGTGAGTTGTTTTTCAGCTTAGCAACTTTTGTATAACCTGCTGCATCATTTGCGTAGCGAGCCAGCTCTTCTGTGGTGTCATATGCATCTATACAATATTTTGCGTTTATGTAAAAAATGTAGCTTCCCATTATGTCATTTATTTCAACTCTTTTGTTGCATTCAGCCCAGGTTCTAATAGTGCCAATATATTCAATTATAATTTCTCCTTTTTTTATTTCAGAGTCTGTAAATAATCCTTTTCCTGCATTAGGAAGCATTGATTCTTTTAAGTATAGCATAATTTTAGTCAAGTACTTTTTTGTTGAAAATAATATATCCGAAATGAAATAAAAATGTAAAGGGTTGTTTTTCTTGGTCATAATAATTCACACTCACGCATACTGGTCCAACGGGTGTATGATAAACAAATGCCCCTGTAGCGATAAAAAATCTTTTAGAAAATTCTTTAGAATAACCAGCTTTAAAATCTGTTTGTTTTAATATCATCTGGTAGGGCTGATAGGCATAACCTTCTATTCTAAATTCTAAATTTTTATTGAATGAAATAATATTTTTTAATCCAAATGCTAAGTATTTGTGGGTTCTGTATTTCTCTAAGAAGAGTGTTTTCATTTCTGGTAATGGCTGAAATGAAGGTGCTGTAAGGATGCTTGATGTGTAGTTTCTGAATAGTGTTTGGGTTGAATATACCCCTTCAAAATAAACTCCGGGTCTTATAACGCCTCTATTTACAAGGTATTTGTCAATTACAACTTTAAACTGTACCCACTCGTGAATTTTATTTTTTCTCAAGGAATCTATTCCAGTAGAACCTGGTGTGTTTGCTTCTTCGCCAATAACATAGCGTGTTTTAAAGCTTAAAAAAGCTCCGCTACTTGCATATTGTTTTCTGTTTAGCGAATTCATTTCAATAGAAATTTGTGCAGTTGCCAAATTAAAATCTGTTCTATCGGCAGTATCAGTAACACTAAACGAGTTGGTTTGATAGTACTGGTCTCTGATTTGAGCCACTCCAGCATCTAAAATCATTTTGCCTTTATTTCCTACAGCAACACCAAATGCTGTGGTAGCATATTGTTCACGGTGAACCAAAAAAGCTGGTTTCACATCTTCAAAGAAATCGGAACTGCTCTTGAAATAATCCCATCTGTGAAAAGTAACATTAGGTTCGAGATAAAAAGGAACACGCGAAGGAAAGTCAAATCTTGGTTTTATTTGAATACCTGTATATAACTTTCCAAAATAGGCATTTGTGTTTAAGCTTACTGAAACCCGGCTTAGAATATTATATTGAAATCCAACGTAGCCAGTACTTATAGGTCTGTTGGAAACGTTGCCTCCAATTTCGGTCATTATGTTTTTTTCTTTCTTGATTTTAAGATTCAAGTCATAACTGTTTGATTTTTCATTCCATTTTGAGAGAGGGTAAATATTTTTAATTTTATCATCAGAGGCAAGTCTGTAGTATTGTTTTTTTAGCTTATTTACGTTTACAGTGTCTTCTCTAAGCTTTAAGAGTTTGTTTACATATTTTGTTTGTCCTGGTTTTAAATTTTCAACGTTTATTTTCCCAAACACAAATTGATTAGAATTACTCTTAAATTGTTTTCTCCTATTTTCAAGTTCAGTTCTATCTTGTCTTTTTTCAATAAGAGATTTTATTTTTTCTATGTTTCTTGTTGTTGCCGAATATCCACTGTCAACAAGTGTTTTCATGTTATCGAAACTAAAAGCAGCTACATTTTTTGTTCCTGGTTCAATAATAAGTCCATTTTCACAAATCGCATCATAACTGGTTTTTGTCATTAGCATCACTTTCATTTGCGAGAAAATATTGTCTTCATCAGGCGCTGAAACATTGCCTGTAACATTACTTCCAATAATAATGTCAGGATAAAAATCATCATACATCACATCCGAAGGAAAGTTATTGTAAATACCTCCATCAAACAATAAGCGTCCATTTATTCTGATTGGTTTTAAGTAAAAAGGGTAGGACATAGATGCTCTAATAGATTGGCCCAAATCACCACTTTTCATGTTTACATATTTTTTTTCTTCTATGTCGGCAGCTACGCAACGAAAAGGAACAAAAAGACTATCGAAATTATAATTTGCATTTTTGGATGCAACGCCAAACATCTTCATCAACTCAAAATCAATAGGGATAGGATTTACAAGGTTTGTAGGTAATGATGCTTCAAATGTAGTATCGAGTTTAAATGTAAACCAAGAAGCATCGTCATCTTTCTGCTTGAAGTAATAAATGTATTTTGATTCTACATTTCCATAAGCAAGATTTTTGAAATAATCACTGGTGATAATTTTTTCGATTTCATCTGGAGAATAACCTGCTGCATACATACCACCAACCAATGCACCAATAGAAGTTCCGCAGATATAATCTATCGGAATATTGTTTTCTTCTAATGCTTTTAAAACGCCAATGTGTGCCACACCGCTTGCACCACCACCACTCAATACAACTCCAACACTTTGGGCATTAAGTTTTGCAGTAAAAGCAAAGATTAGAAAAGTAAGTATGAATATTCTTTTTATCACAAAAATTTTAGCGTAGCAAAGCTACTAAGAAAAACTTAGGAGTGTATATCAAATACAATATTTTCAAGGTATGAACTGGCTTGTAATAAACGTGAACCATACCAAGAAAATAATTCTCCATCTACTAATTTTATTTTTGCATTCGGGCATATTTTAGATAGTTCAGCAATATGCTTTTCTTTGAATGGATAAGGTTCTGAGGATAGCAATATGATTTCGGGATTTAGTTTTCGGATTTCTTCTTCAGTTAATTCAGGATATCTTTTGGATGAAGTTATAACGTTTTCAAATTGAGCTATGGATAGAATATTACCAATGAAAGTATCGCTTCCAACACTCATATAAGGCTTTGCCCAAATAAGATAAAGAGTGCGTAATGGTTTTATGGTTTTTAGTTTTAGTTGAAGTTTGTCAAAATCCTTTTTTATAGAGGATGATATTTCTTTGGCTTTTATTTCAGTGTTTGTTATTTCACCAATAGAATTAATCATTTCTAAAGCATCTTCAATATTCTTAATGTCACTCATCCAGATAGGAATTAAATCCCCCTTGCCCCCTTTATTAATGGGGATTTTCATTAATTCTTCTATTTGACTTTTTTCGTTTTCTTCTTTGTTGCCAATAATTAAATCAGGGGAAAGCTCTTTGATTTTTTCAAGGTTGATTTTTTTTGTTCCTCCAACTCTTGTTTTTGTTTTAAACCATTCTTGAGGATGAATGCAGAATTTAGTAATGCCTACAACGCTTTCAGCTAACCCAAGGTCATAGAGTAATTCTGTTTGAGAGGGAACTAAAGAAATAATTCGTTTGGGAGGAAAAGTAAATTCAACTTTCCTGCCCATTTGATCAACAACTGTTTTTACTTTCTTGGTCAATTAGCAAATAGCTTTGATAATATCGTATCGAGTAATGATATAGGTTTTATCAGTTTTAAAATCACGAACCAATACAGCAGGATTATTATCCGTAATCATTCCCGATAAAGCATCAACTGGAGTAGAAATATCAATAAACGGGAATGCTTGCTGCATAATGGTTTCAACAGCTTTTGTTTTTGCTTCTGGATTTTTTATTAGCGCATTGTAAAGTTGACTTTCATTTATAGAACCTACAATTCTTCCACTAGAAGTAACAGGGATTTGAGAGAAATCCATTTTGCTCATCAAGGCAACTGCATTTTCAATTTTCTCTGAAGACTCAACAGTAACAAGCTCTTTAATATGGTTTGAGCTTACAATATCTTTTGCAGTCATGCCTGTTTTATCCAAATATCCTTTTGCACGCATCCAATCATCATTAAACATTTTACCTAAATAACGAGTTCCATGGTCATGAAAAATAACAACTACTACATCATCTTTTTTGAATTTATCTTTCATCTGCAAAAGTCCTGCAAGCGCTGAACCAGCAGAGTTCCCAACAAAAATTCCTTCTTCGCGAGGAATTCTTCTGGTCATTACAGCTGCATCTTTATCGGTTACTTTTTCAAAATAATCAATGATGTTGAAGTCAACATTCTGAGGTAAAAAATCTTCTCCGATGCCTTCGGTTACATAAGGATAAATTTCGTTTTTATCAAAGATGCCTGTTTCCTTGTACTTCTTGAAAACAGAGCCATACGTATCAATTCCGAAAACTTTTATGTTCGGATTTTTTTCTTTTAAATATTTTCCTGTTCCGCAAATAGTACCACCAGTACCAACACCTACTACAAGGTGAGTAACCTTACCTTCTGTTTGCTCCCAAATTTCAGGACCTGTAGATTCGTAGTGTGCCTGAGAGTTTGAAAGGTTATCATATTGATTTGGTTTCCATGAATTCG
>CAYPEC010000082.1:0-5555 GCA_964409625.1 uncultured Bacteroidia bacterium
CTGAATTTTCCATTTGAATTTTTGGTGTAGCGCGAATATTTTTCGATGGTTGGAATAAGGGGATTCCCGTTTTCAAATTCATAAACCTGCGCAGTTTTTAAACGCACTTCATCCACCCCAATTTCTTTTGCCAACTTCTCTACATCTGCAATTTGATGCTCATTTGGTTTCACTACCAAGAACTGAAAAATAACATGAGGTGTTTGGCTTTTCATTTCTTTTTTCCACTTCACAATATTTTTTGCGCCTTCAATTACTTTTTTCAAATCGCCACCAATGCGGTATTGCTCATAGGTTTCCTGAGTAGTACCATCAATGGAAATAATTAATCTATCAAGTCCAGAAAGAATTGTTTTCTTGGCATTTTCATCATTCAGATAATGCGCATTCGTAGATGTTGCGGTATAGATTTTTTTATCTGAAGCATATTTTACCATCTCCAAAAATTTTGGATTTAAGTATGGCTCTCCTTGAAAATAGAAGGTTAGGTAAGAAATGTCTTTCGCTAAATCATCCATCATTTTTTCAAAGAAATTTTTCTCAAGCATTCCCGTAGGCCTTGTAAATTCTCTTTTGCCGCTTGGGCATTCTGGGCAACGAAGATTGCAAGAAGTTGTCGGCTCAACTGAAATACTGATTGGTAATCCCCATTGCACAGGGCTTTTGGTAATTTTTGAACAATAGTAGCTACTCAAAACTTTTACTCCATTCAAAATTCTTCGGAATGAAAGTTTAGAAAATATATTAGCAGTATCTCGAAAATGAAAACTCAATTAAAATAAATTTAGTTAAAGTTAATGATAAAATTATTGTATCATCAGATTGCATCCCCGAATATCGCTGTTGTCAAATCTTCCAAGCACTTCAAAACTTGTCCCGAATTCATTTCGGGAGGAATTATCGGAATAAAGCTTGCCTAAATCTTGTGTAGCAATAAACGAACATGAATCAATATTTGCAAAGTCAATTACATTTATCCCTCCTGTTTTTTCGTGCTCAAGAATTTTAAATGGGTCATTCGTATCTCGGATTAAAACTTTCATCCAAGGGCTAGGAAAAAACATTCCTTTACCTTTAGAATAAGCTTGTGATAAGAGCTCTGTCATTCCATATTCGGAATGTATTTCGGATACTTGAAATGCTTTTTTCAAAATTTCGTGAACCTCTTCGCGAATCATTTCTTTGCGTTTGCCTTTCATTCCTCCTGTTTCCATAACAGTTAAGAAGGAGTTCAAATCCCCCTCGCCCCCTTTGTAAAGGGGGAAAAATTCCGCAAAATCGAGTAGGGCATAGGTAACTCCAATTAAAATTGTCTTTTGATTTTGAGCTTTTAGCTCTTGAAGTGTCTTGAATAAATCTTCACGATTATGAATAAAGAAACCGCTTTTGGGGTGTTTGGATTCTTTTATTAATTCCTCAACCATAAATACCAAAGACGAATCTTCTCGTTCCAAATAGGATGGCAATAAGGCTAAAATACAATATTCGTTAGGACTTCCGTAAGAATGAAAAAAACCTTTTGTAAAACTTTTCTTGTAGATATCTATATCTGCTACAAAATGTTTGCTTGTCGTATCCCCTGTGGTGCCACTACTTGTAAAGATTTGGCTGTTGGTTATTGGTTGTTGGTTATTGGTTGTAATTTCGTGTGATTTAAAAAACTCAATTGGCAAAAATGGGATTTGTTCAATGGTAGAAATACTATTAATATTGATTTTTAGGGTTTGCAGATAATTTTTATAGACTTCACAATTTTCTGCTTGGTAATGAAATATTTTCATCGCCAATTCGTTAAATTGATGTGGCGCATGAATTTTAAAAATATCAGAAGCGTTGAATGCGAACATTGAGTAAATTTGTAGAGACAAAAATATTGCGTAATTTAGTACAGATGTTTAAGGCAAAGAAAATATTATCAATAGTTTTTACCATATTGGCTTTGAATCTTGTTTTTATTTCTTGTAAAAAAGACAAAGATCAAACCTCTACAACCCCTGCAATTGAGTATAAGGATTTCGTAAAATTTTCTTCTGGAGATAGTGCTCAGATAGTTATTCACTTTGTAGATGGAGATGGGAATATTGGAAACGATTTTCCAAGCACCGAACAATGTGCAGATAATGACTTTTTGTATTATAATTTAAGAGCATACTACATGTTTAAAAATGCTTCTGGCAATTTTGACTATTTAATAATGCCAAGAACCGGAGCGGATACCATTTGCCGAAAATTTGATACACTCCAAAGCTCTGCAATAGTTCCCAACATTGAGCCCGTTGGCCAAAATAAATATCTTGAAGGCGATATTAAAGTAACGCTTAATTCGCCCTATTACAATCCCCTACATACAATTATTCGTTATCGTATTTTTCTTTTTGATAAAAACGGAAATCGAAGCAATGAAATTTTTACTCCTGAAATTACCGTTCCATAGGTAATTTATAATAATCTGTACTTTTATCCTTTCAAATTATTTTCAATAAAATCATGAAGAAGAAAATTTTGCTTTTGGGTTCAGGAGAATTGGGAAAAGAATTGGTAATTTCTCTACAACGATTGGGGCAATATGTTATTGCTGTTGATTCGTATGCTGGAGCTCCAGCTATGCAGGTAGCGCATGAGTTTGAAGTTATCAATATGCTTGATGGAAAAGAGTTGGATAGAATAGTAGAAAAACACAAACCAGATTTAGTTGTTCCTGAAATTGAAGCAATAAGAACCGAGCGTTTTTATGATTATGAGAAAAAGGGAATAACGGTTGTGCCAAGCGCGCGCGCTGCAAATTTTACAATGAATCGCAAAGCTATACGCGACCTTGCAGCAAAAGAACTAAAGCTATGCACCGCAAAATATGAGTATGCAACTACTCTAGAGGAATTAAAGAAAGCAACAGCCAACATTGGTATTCCCTGTGTTGTTAAGCCCTTGATGTCATCATCTGGCAAAGGACAAAGTGTAATTAAATCAGAAGCAGATATTGAAAAATCTTGGAATTATGCTGTAGAAGGCTCCAGAGGAGATATTGTAGAAGTAATTGTAGAAGAGTTTATAAAGTTTAATAGTGAAATAACGTTGCTGACTGTAACTCAAAAAAATGGAAATACATTGTTTTGTCCACCAATAGGACATAGACAAGAGCGGGGCGATTATCAGGAGAGTTGGCAGCCATGTGCAATTAGTGAAAAAGATTTACAAGAAGCACAAAATATGGCAGCGCAGGTTACCAAAGCATTGACAGGTGCTGGTATTTGGGGAGTTGAGTTTTTCCTGGCAGATAATGGAGTTTATTTTTCTGAATTATCTCCAAGACCACATGATACAGGAATGGTAACACTTGCTGGAACACAAAATTTTTCAGAGTTTGAACTCCATGCAAGGGCAATTTTAGGAATGCCGATACCATCCGTTCAACTTCAAAAAAGCGGAGCCTCTGCGGTTGTACTTGCAACGAAAAAAGGTGGAGAACCAAAGTATGAAGGAATTGAATCTGTTTTGGCAGAAGAAGGTGTTGATGTAAGAATTTTCGGCAAACCCGATACTCGCCCTTATAGAAGAATGGCAGTAGTTTTAGTGAGCGGAGATAAAAATACTGATGCCAATATCTTTAAAGAAAAAGCAATTCAACTTGCAAAAAAAATTAGTTTGAAATAGTGGGCGATAGTGGATTTAGAAGATTCCGAAAGACAGCTATTCAGAGATATTGCAACTCAATGTCCTGATAATATTGCTACGGTTAACGCAAAGGCAACACTGTTTTTATTAGGAGAAGATGTATCTCCGTGTGTAGCACCAAGCGCAAAAATGCAAAACAGCTATACTCAGCAGGAATCAGAAAGTAAAATTGAATATAAATCCGTATATTTGGGTAACAATATTCCGAATCCGTTTACGAGTATTACAGTGATACCTTATATTTTACCTGAAGGTTTAGAAATTGGGGAATTAATAGTTGCGGATATTTCAGGAAGAATAGTAAAGCAATATGAAATAAAAAACAATGGTGGAACAATTGAAATAAACATGAACGATTACAATGCAGGAGTTTATTTTTATAGTCTAATGATTAATGATAAAATGATAGAGACCAAACGAATGTTACTTCTCAAATAAATGAGAATGAAAACACTAAAAAATAAAATACTTTTTTTTTCATTGCTTGGCTACTGGCTCTTGGCTCCTATTTCTTCCTATTCTCAAATTACTTGGAAAGATGTTGATGGAGGAGTTAATTTAACAGGTGGAGTTCGGGGATTGGGAGTATATGCAAATAAATTAATTGTTTCAGGTGGATTTAACAAGGTAGGAAACTCAAATATTCCTGCAAATAGTATAGCTTCGTGGGATAGTTTACAATGGGATTCACTTGGTAGAGGTGTTGATGCTCTTGCTTCAGGAATGGCAGAATACAATGGAGATTTATTTGTAGGGGGTAATTCATATTTCGATATGAGCAATTTTCAAACAGAATATTTGGCAAAATGGGATGGTACAAATTGGCTGCCTGTTACTACTTCACCCCCCAATCAAGTTGTAAATGTTCTCGAATATAAAAACACTTTATTCTTGGGAGGAAATTTTACTTCATTAGGAGGTGTTAGTGCTAAAAAAATTGCTTCATATGATGGAAGTAGTTTCAGCACTTTATCTAGCGGATTAGCAAATGGGGGCTTTACCCAAGCGTATTCAATGGTTGAGTTTAATGGAGATTTAATAGTAGGAGGAGATTTTAATAATGCTGGTTCTATAACAGCACATAATATTGCCCGTTGGAACGGTACTGCATGGGATTCATTGGGCGGTGGAACTGATGCTTTGATATACAGAATGTGTGTAGATACAGTCAATAATTTTCTATACGCTTCGGGTGCTTTCTGGTATGCTGGTGGTATTTATGTAAAGGGTTTTGCTCGCTGGGACGGAGAAAAATGGTCTGCTATAGGCAATCCCTTAGTAGAGGATGCAAGAGCATTGTGTATGTATCACAATGAATTATTTGTTGGCTCAACAGATTTTACAGATACCGTTCTGACACGCTGGGACGGTAAAAACTGGTATGAGGTAAAGAGACCTAACGGAACTGTTATGGCACTATATCCATATAAAGATGAATTATATATAGGGGGGTTATTTGATTCTGTAAATACTCAGCAAGTAAACTATGTAACTCGTTTGTATATGCCACTTAATACAGATTGTAATTATTTACAAGCAATTATTTTAGGTGCAATGGATACAGCATATTATTATTCAGCAACGGATTCTGCTTTGGTGCAATTAAAAAATAACATCAAAGGAGCAAGCTCTTGGGATTGGGATTTCGGAGATGGGGATACTGGTACTGGTTTATCGCCTACTCATTACTACACAGCATCGGGAACATATCCTGTTCGTGTTATTGTTACTTATGGTTCGTGTATAGATACTGCCTATGCAAATGTTATTGTTACTCAAACAACGGGAATAAATGATTTAAAGAATAAGGATTCAAGAATCAAGATTTTTCCGAATCCGACAAAACAAGAAATAAATTTATCTTCTGAAATCCTTTTGCAAAA
>CAYPEC010000083.1:0-5532 GCA_964409625.1 uncultured Bacteroidia bacterium
CAGGAAATTTCAAAGCATTGTTCGAATCGATTGAAAGAGAACAAGAGAAGAGAGGAACTTTGTAGAATAGATTATAACTTACCGATTGTAAAGCCGCATATTTGTGCGGCTTTTTTTATTTTAACTCAACCTCACATCCTTTCATTTTACCATTCATAACGAACAAGTTGGCAGATTGAAATACATTTCCCATCTTTGAAAAAATTAAAACACATACCTATGAATTTTTTTGCAAAGAATTTATTTGCTTTAGCAATTGCCGGAAGTATTTTATCCTGCGGAACTTCTAAAAAAACTAGTACAACTGTTAAGGTTGATACTACCCCAACTAAAGTTATTAATCTTGATACACTTGTTGCAAAGCCAGAAGCTCCAAAACCAATTATCTATCGTGCTTCTGAAACTCGCACAAATGATTTGATTCATACAAAACTTGAAGTTCGTTTTAATATGGAAAAAGCTCAATTAATGGGGAAAGCAACAATAACGGTTAAGCCATACTTTTATCCTGTAAATACAATTGAGCTTGATGCACGCGGAATGGATATCAATGAAGTTTCGATACTGAACAATGACAATACAAAGAAAAAATTAGAATTTGATTATGACAAGAAAAAATTGAAAATAAAATTGGATAAAGAGTATACGCGTAATGAAACTTACAAAATTTTCATTGATTATGTTTCTAAACCAAACGAACTTGAAGCAGGCGGTAGTGATGCGATTTCATCCGACAAAGGATTATACTTTATTAATCCTGATGGAAAAGAAAAAAATAAACCTCAACAAATTTGGACACAAGGAGAAACGGAAGCTAACTCTGCTTGGTTTCCAACTTTTGACAAGCCAAACGAACGCATGACGGATGAAATTTACATCACGGTAGATAAAAAATTTAGTACTCTTTCGAATGGGCTTTTAAGTTCTTCTACACAAAATGCTGATGGCACCCGCACTGATTATTGGAAGATGGATTTACCTCATGCTCCTTATCTTATAATGATGGCAATTGGGGAATATTCGATTGTAAAAGACAAATGGAAACGCCCTGATGGTAAGGATATGGAAGTAAATTATTATGTAGAAAAAGAATATGAACCATACGCAAAACAAATTTTTGGAAACACTCCTGAGATGATTGATTTCTATTCTAAAAAGCTTGGCTTTCCTTATGCTTGGCAAAAGTACTCGCAAGTAGTTGCTCGTGATTATGTTTCAGGCGCTATGGAAAATACCTCTGCAACATTACATGGAGAATTTGTTCAACAAACAGATAGAGAAATGTTAGATGGAAATGGAGCAGAAGATGTGATCTCGCACGAACTTTTTCATCAATGGTTTGGAGATTTAGTAACCTGCGAATCATGGTCAAACCTTCCGCTAAATGAATCATTTGCAACCTATGGAGAATACTTATGGAATGAATATAAATATGGCAGGGATAAAGCTGATGAAGGATTAAGGGGAGATATGCGCGGGTACATGAGTAGCGCAAACAATAAAGACAAACACCTTATTCGTTTTGAGTATGAGGATAAAGAAGATATGTTTGATGGTGTTTCATACCAAAAAGGAGGAAGAATATTGCACATGCTTCGTAAATATATTGGTGATGATGCATTTTTTGAATCACTAAAATATTATTTGGAGACAAATAAATTTACTTCTGTAGAAGCTCACAACCTTCGTTTGGCTTTTGAAAAAACAACAGGACAAGATTTGAATTGGTTTTTCAACCAATGGTTTTATTCAAATGGGCATCCTGATTTGGATATCAATTATTCATACGATGATGCAACTAAAAAAGCAAAAATTACAGTAAAACAAAAACAAGATTTTGCTAAAATGCCTATGTTTAAAATCCCTGTTCTTATTGATATCTATGTAGGCGGAACAAAACAAACTCAAAAAGTGACGATTGAAAAAGCAACAGAAGAGTTCACTTTTGATGTTCCATCAAAACCAGATTTAATAAATTTTGATGCGGAAAAAATGTTGTTGTGTACTAAAAAAGAAAATAAAACAATAGAAGAATATATATTCCAGTACAACAATGCTCCACTATATCTTGACAGACAAGAGGCATTGGATTTTTTAGCGAAGAAAAAAAGTAGTGCAACAGCAAAAGAAGTTTTGATGAAAGCGTTAAACGATAAATACGATGGATTACGAAATTTTGCTATTTCGAAATTAGAAGGAAGTGATGAAGCATTAAAAGCAAAATTGATTTCAATCGCTCAGTCTGACCCTAAAACTACTGTAAGATCTACCGCAATTGATGCGCTTTCCAAAAATTTTAAAGGCGATGACTTAATGCCGATTTATAAAAATGGATTGAATGAAAAATCATATGCTATAATTGGCAGTTCACTTGAAGCTATTGCAAAAGTGAATAAAGAAGAAGGATTGAACAGTGCAATGAAATTCGAAAATGACGAAATATTATCGGATGCAGTTGCAAATATTTATGCTGATTATGCTTCAGATGATAAAAATTCTTATTTCGTAAAAATGTATGAAGAAGCTGCTGGTTGGAAAAAAATTGGATTTGCAAATGCATATGGAAGATTTTTAAAGCGTTGCAAGGATGAAACTATAAACTCTGGTGTTTTAATGCTTGAGGCAGTTGCGAAAGATGAAAATGAGTTTATCAAATATTATGGGGAAACTGCTCTTAAAAATTTGGTGAAAATGTATGAAGAAAGAATTGCATCTACACAACAAGATTTAGACAAATTAAAATCTTCTAATGGCTCAGCGACAGAAATTAGTTCTTCCGAAACAGCTTTAAACAAAGCGAAAGAGCAAAAAGATAAAATTCAAAAAATAGTTGACGGATTAAAATAAACCTGATTCATCAGAATCGTTTTTTAGATAACCTTCATCAATTTTAAGATGTGATTTTTTAGAAGCAACCACTGCAAGTTCATCGCAGTGGTTGTTTTCTTTATTAGTGGAATGACCTTTAACCCAAACAAAATTTATTTTATGTTTTCGGAAAATTTGAAGAAATCGTTTCCACAAATCAGCATTCTTTTTTTTCTTGAAGGCAATTTTTTCCCAACCAAAAACCCATTTTTTTTCAATAGAATCCACTACATATTTAGAATCGGAATAAATCACCACTTCACTCCCCTCATTTTTGATACTTTCAAGTGCGACAATCACACTCAAAAGTTCCATACGATTATTTGTTGTGTGCTTAAACCCCTCCGAAATTTCTTTTCGATGATGCCCAGAAATCATTACAACGCCAAAGCCCCCAGGTCCTGGATTGCCGCTGCAAGCACCATCGGTATATATTGTTATTTTTTGATGACTCATTTTATAATCTCATTACTATTAAATACTTAATACGATTAAGAGTTTAGTTCGAAATTAAAAAAGTCTTCTGAATCCAAATTACTATATTTACAAAGGTTTGAACAATTGATTTTTAATTACGCCATGAAAGTTGCATTTATTGCACCATACCCTTTAGGAGAAGCCCCAAGTCAAAGATTTAGATTTGAACAATATTTTTCTGTTTTAAATGAAAATAATATTGAGTATAATTTCTTCCCGTTTTGGAGCGACCATGCTTGGGAAAATTTATACAAACCTGGATATTTTTTTACAAAATTAAGAGCTGTTTGCTGGGGTTATTTAAAACGATTTTTTCTTCTCTTCAAACTTCTAAAATATGATTATGTTTTTATTCATAGGGAGTTTACTCCGCTTGGACCCCCTATATTAGAATGGGTTCTTGCTAAGTTATTACGCAAAAATATAATTTTCGATTTTGACGATGCCATTTGGATTCCGAATAGCTCTGAGTCGAACAAATTTTATTCCTATTTAAAGTTTTATTCCAACACAAATTTTCTTATCAAGTGGGCAGACAAGGTTTCTTGCGGAAATGAATATTTATGTGCTTATGCAAAACTTTTTAATAAAAATGCATTTTATAATCCGACCACAATTGACACAGAAAATTTGCATAACAAAACAGCACAACATTCTTCCGAAAAATTTGTAATTGGCTGGACTGGCTCACATTCTACTGTACAATATTTAGAAGAATTTTTGCCTTTGTTTAAAGAGTTTGAAAATAATCCTCAAATAGAATTTCGATTTATTTCGGATATCGCTCCAACATTTCAATTGAAAAATTTAAAGTTTATTCATTGGTCAAAAGAAAATGAAATTGAGGAATTACTAAAGTTTGATATTGGGTTAATGCCATTGGTAAAAGACAGATGGGCAAATGGCAAATGCGGCTTTAAAGCATTGCAATACATGGCTCTTGGCATTCCTGCTTTGGTTTCGCCAATTGGAGTAAATACAAAAATTGTTGACGATGGAAAAAATGGATTTATTTGTAGTAGTTTTGACGACTGGAAAAATAATATTGAAAAACTGATTAGCGATAAAAATTTACTTCGCGAAATGAGTTCAAAAACAAGACAAAAAATTATTGATAATTACTCTGTAAAATCAAACACGGAAAACTTTTTAACCTTTTTTAAATAAGCATGGAAACACTTGAAATAAAAAACACAGCACTCACACAAAAACATATTTCGCTTGGCGCAAAGATGGTTCCTTTTGCAGGTTATAGTATGCCTGTATCATACTCAGGATTAAATGATGAACACCTTACAGTTCGCAATGGAGTTGGAGTTTTCGATGTTTCGCACATGGGAGAGTTTAGATTGAAAGGTGAAAAAGCGTTAGACTTAATTCAATTGGTTACTTCCAATGATGCTTCGAAACTGACAGATGGGAAAGTGCAGTATTCTTGTTTGCCTAATGATAAAGGTGGAATTGTAGATGATTTGTTAGTTTATCGTTACAAAGCAGATGAATATTATTTAGTTGTGAATGCATCCAACATTGAAAAAGATTGGAATTGGATTAAGCAACATAATTCATTTGGAGTTGAAATGTTGAATATGTCAGAGGGCATGAGTTTGCTGGCTATTCAAGGACCAAAAGCAATTAATACTTTGCAAAAATTAACAGATGTAGATTTATCAAAAATGGAATATTACACTTTTACAGTTGGCAAATTTGCTGGAGTAGATGATGTGATTATTTCCAACACAGGATATACAGGAGCTGGAGGTTTTGAAATTTATTTTCCGAATGAAGTTGCAGAAAAAATGTGGAATGATATTTTTGAAGCAGGAAAAGAATTTGGAATAAAACCAATTGGCTTGGGAGCTCGCGATACTTTACGTTTAGAAATGGGCTTTTGTTTATATGGAAATGATATTGATGATACAACATCGCCTATTGAAGCAGGGTTAGGGTGGATTACAAAATTCACTAAAAACTTTACTAATTCCGAACAATTAAAAAACCAAAAGGAAAAAGGAGTTGCAAAAAAATTAGTTGGCTTTGAAATGATTGACAGAGGAATTCCTCGCCATGATTATCAAATTGCTGATGCGGCAGGAAATATTATAGGTAAAGTAACTTCCGGAACTCAATCTCCATCATTGAATAAAGCAATCGGAATGGGTTATGTAAAAACAGAGTTTTCAAAAT
>CAYPEC010000084.1:0-3656 GCA_964409625.1 uncultured Bacteroidia bacterium
CCACCGCCACCGTTGCAGATTCCTGCTGCTCCATATTTTGCTTTGTTTTGTTTTAATACATTTATCAAGGTTACTATAATTCTTGCGCCTGAACAACCTAGAGGATGCCCGATAGAAACTGCGCCACCATTCACATTTACTTTGCTTGCATCCAATTTCATTTTTTGCATGTTTACAATTCCAACAACTGAAAACGCTTCGTTTAATTCAAAATAATTAATGTCTTCCATTTTTAATCCTGCTTTTGCAACTGCTTTAGGAACTGCTAAAGATGGAGTAGTGGTAAACCATTCCGGAGCTTGCTCTGCATCAGCATATCCTTTAATGATAGCGATTGGCTTAATTCCTAATTCGTCTGCTTTTTCTTTACTCATTAAAACTACTGCTGCTGCTCCATCATTCATAGTTGAAGAGTTTGCAGCTGTTGCAGTTCCCTCTTTTGAAAATGCTGGGCGCAATTCTGGAATTTTGTCAAACTTCACATTTTTATATTCTTCATCTTCTTTAAAAATAATTGGATTTCCTTTCTTTTGAGGTATTTCAACAGGAACAATTTCATCATTGAATTTTCCATTTTTCCATGCTTCAGCTGAACGAGTATAAGATTCAATTGCAAATTTATCTTGCTCTTCGCGAGAAATATTACACTCTTTAGCACACAAGTCAGCTGCGTTTCCCATTGCATAGTTATGGTAAACATCCGTTAATCCATCTTTCGCCAATCCATCAATAACACTTGTATTACCATATTTATTTCCCCATCTCAAACTTTCTAAGTAAAAAGGAACTTGACTCATATTTTCCATTCCACCTGCTACAACCACATCAGCATCACCAAGCATAATAGACTGAGCTCCTTGCATAATGGCTTTCATCCCGGATGCACAAACTTTATTTATTGTTGTACACTGAACGGTATTTGGCAATCCCGCAAATATTGCTGCCTGACGAGCAGGTGCTTGTCCTAAATTTCCTTGCAACACGCAACCCATTAATACTTCCTGAACTTCTGCAGGATTTAATTTTATTCTATCCAATGCTCCTTTAATAGCAATTGCCCCTAATCTTGTTGCTGATATTCCTGCTAATGAACCTCCGAAACTTCCTAGTGGTGTTCTTACTGCTGATACAATATATACTTCTTTTGACATAATAATTTGGTTGTTAATTTGACTTGCAAAGGTAGCTATATTTTGAAAATCTTGAAACCTTATTTGCAGAAGGTAAAATTCAAATGAGAGATTGTAAATCTTAGGATAAAAAGTTTTACTTTCGCTAATCTTCATGAACAGTATTTTAAACTATATACGCGACCGACATGCAGCTATTTACAGGACAGTTATAGCAATTATTACTATTTCTATTATCGTTTACTTGCTTCCAAAACAAACCAAGTTTAAATACGATATAGAAAGTATGCGTGGAAAACCTTGGCAGTACGATAATTTAATTGCTCCATTTGATTTCGGAATTTTAAAATCTACTGAACATATTAATTCAGAGAAAGCCGATTTGATTAAAACTGCTAAAGCTTATTTTACTTTAGATAATTCTGTTTATGATTCTAAGTTAGAAATCTTTAAAGCTGAACTTACTTCTGCTACTACTCAGGAAACTAATTTTAACAATGAACTTAAAATTGGAACTCAAATTCTGGATTCTATTTATTCAAGAGGAATAATAGAGATGAATGATGTGCTTGAAAATAAACCTTCAGACTTTACTATAAGCATTATCGAAAATAATATTGAACAAGAAAAAGAATTAAAATCTTTTTTTACTGTAAAGTCCGCTTCGGAATTTATTGTGAAGAGATTAAACGAAACAAAAATTTCAACAGAGTTTTTAGTAAATGCTCTTGAAAATGCTCTTGCACAAAATATTTTATACGATGAGGAAACCACAAATAATTTTCTACAACAATCATTGGATAATATCTCATTAACCAAAGGTGGGATTTATAATGGACAAATAATAATTTCAAAAGGGGAGATTGTAGTACCAGAAAAATATGAAGTACTTCAATCATTAAAATATGAATACGAAAAACAAGGACAAGCTTCTGGAAACATAATTTTGCTTGTTATAGGTCAAATAATAATAGTGTCCTTGTGTATTTTCATCATCATTATATTTTTATCGTTTTTCCGAAAAGATATTTTTACGGATAATATTCAAGTAACTTTTATTATGTTTTCATTGGTGCTTACTGTGTTGATGACTCAAATTCCATCGGCAATTGAAAAAACAAGTATTTATATTTTGCCTTTCTGTATTCTGCCAATTGTTATTCGTGCATTTTTTGATACACGCTTAGCTTTATTTACACATTTAGTAACTACAATTATACTTTCGTTCTTTGCCGCTGAGCGTTTTCACTTTATTGTAATTCAGTTACTGGCTGGTATTGTAGCCATATTTGGAATTGTGAATATGCGTAATCGCTCACAGATTTTTGTTTCTTCCTTGGTTGTTTTCTTAGTCTATGCAATTACTTATTTTGGATTAAGTATTATAGCAGAAGGAAGAATAGATACCATTCCATTGATTGATTATGGTTGGTTTGCTATTAGTGCAGGACTTACACTTTTTTCTTATCCGCTTATTTACGTGTTTGAAAAAACATTTGGTTTTATTTCGGATGTTACCTTGCTTGAATTATCAGATACAAATTCTCCTTTGCTACGAGAACTTGCATCAAAAGCGCCTGGTACGTTTCAACATTCTTTACAAGTAGCAAATATTGCAGAGGAACTTATTTTTAATATTGGAGGAAATACTCAATTAGTAAGAGCGGGTGCGCTGTATCACGATATTGGTAAAATGGATATGCCAATGTATTTTGTGGAAAATCAAGCTGCAGGAATGAATCCACACCAAGAAATGGCTTTTGAAGAAAGCGCTTCTATTATTATTGGACATGTTATAAGAGGAATAGAAAAGGCCAAAAAATATAATCTTCCTGATCAGGTTATAGATTTTATTCGTACACATCACGGAACAACTACGACTGCATATTTTTTCCGCTCTTTTCAAAAAGAACATCCCGATGAAAGTATTGATGAGAATATGTTTCGCTATCCTGGTCCAATTCCTTTTTCGAAGGAAACTGCTGTACTTATGATGTCCGATTCTGTTGAAGCTGCATCGCGCAGTTTGAAAATTTATGATGCTGAATCAATATCAAATTTGGTTGAAAAAATTATTGATACACAAATAAAAGAAAATCAGTTTGCGAATGCGGATGTTACATTTAAAGATATTACAGTGATTAAAAAAATATTAAAGAAAAAGTTAATGAATATTTATCATTTGCGAGTGGAATATCCAGATGCAAAATAAAACTATTTTAATTTTTAAAATACTAAAATGGATTACTCTAAATTAAAAAAACGACCTTCTTTCCCTTTTGAAACAATTGCTGTTGCAGTTGGCTTTTCACCTCGGTTAGAAAGTGTTTTGTCTGAAGCTGCAAGAATTAAAAAAGCTTTAGGTTCATCTTTGATATTAATTCACATAGGTGCCAAAACAAAGAAGAAAGAACAGACATTAGAGAAGGCAATGTTGAAGGCAGATATTTCAGAATCGGATTGCCAAATTATTTTTATGGATGGAAGTCCTTTAGAGACAATGCTTAAAATTTGCAAACTTAATAT
>CAYPEC010000084.1:3756-5521 GCA_964409625.1 uncultured Bacteroidia bacterium
ATGCCAACACTTTCAATGACAATGGCAGATAGCAGTTCAGCTCCAGAAGCATTGAAGGCGAAAAAAGAATTTAAGCAAGATGAAGAACAAAAACTTCATTCTATGTCAGAAAAATGTTACAGCCCCGATGTTGCAATAATTGAAAAAACAGTAAAAGGAAAACCGGGTTATGCCATTGCCAAATATGCAAAAGATAAAAAAGCAGATTTGCTGGTGATAAATTCTCCCGATACGCAACTTAATTTACTCGATAGAATTTTTACACATGATATAGAATATATTTTGGCTGATTTACCTTGTGATTTATTAATAGTTCATTCAAGAGTATAGATGTCTCATTTATCACATAACGAATTAATCGTATTACTTGTTTCTTTAAGTGTAATGCTTTTGTTGTCTCGTATTTTAGCTGAGGTTGGCAAAAGATTTAAGTTGCCTGTGGTGATGGGTGAGTTGATTGTAGGAATATTGCTCGGACCTACAATATTTGGAATGCTCGCTCCAGAGACGTTTAATTTTATTTTTCCGAAAACAGGATCTGTCCCGATCGCATTGGATGGTTTGTTTAGCTTATCGGTTGTTCTGCTTCTTTTTGTTGCAGGTATGGAGGTTCAGTTGCCGCTTGTTTTAAAGCAAGGGAAATTAGCTGTTTACACCAGTACATTTTCCATGATTATTCCTTTTGCTACAGGATTTGCAGTAGCTTGGTATTTTCCTCAATGGTTTCATGTTTCTGAGTCGCATGATGAAAAATTATATTTCAGCTTATTTTTAGGAACAGCACTATCCATCTCTGCTTTGCCAGTAATAGCAAGGATATTAATGGATATGAATTTGTTTAAAACCTCAATTGGTATGCTAATTATTGCATCAGCAATGTTTAACGACTTAATCGGGTGGCTTATATTTTCACTTGTATTAAGTATGGCTGGGAGTGCTGATAACTCAATGAGTTTAGGTTATACTATTGCTTCCATTATCGGCTTTGGTCTATTTATGCTAACTCTTGGCAAAACAATTATTGACCGTTCTTTGCCATGGATGCAAAATAAATTATCATGGCCTGGAGGAGTATTATCTTTTGCAATGGGTATTTGTTTGCTCTCTGCTGCATTTACTCAAAGTATTAATATTCATGCTATACTTGGTGCTTTCATTGCAGGTATTGCAGTTGGAGATAGCGTTCATCTTCATGAAAAAGCAAGAGAAATTATTTATCAGTTTATTACTAATTTTTTTGCTCCATTATTTTTTGTTTCCATCGGATTAAAAGTGAATTTTATTGAAAATTTTGATTTGCCTATAGTACTTATCATTATTGTTTTAGCATTTGTGGGTAAAGTAGTTGGAGCTAGCGGTGGAAGTTATTTAGGAGGATTATCAAAAAATCAATCCCTTGCTGTTGGATTTGGTATGAATGCTAGAGGCGCAATGGAAATAATACTTGGAACGCTTGCCTTAAATGCAGGATTAATTTCTCCGTCTGTATTCGTAGCATTAGTTATAATGGCTTTATTGACAAGTATTACAAGTGCACCATTAATGAGGTATTTTCTTAAAGAAAAATGAGAATTATAGATTCAATTCCACATCCTTCAATTACGATTTCAATATTTTCAATGAATGATAAGTTTGTTGTAAAATTTGAAGCTGGCCCAATGGAGCAAGCATTCAAATTTAAACACGATGAAGTAAAGAGCGTTGAAAATTTGAAAAGGATGATTGATGAAAATTTTATTTCAAAAGTACATTCTCGCTTCAACGA
>CAYPEC010000085.1:0-3448 GCA_964409625.1 uncultured Bacteroidia bacterium
GAGAACAAAGAATTAATTGATTCTAAAAAATATTTCCCTGCTGATTTTATTGCCGAAGGAGTTGACCAAACAAGAGGTTGGTTCTTTACACTTCATGCAATTGCAACTATGTGTTTCGATTCTGTTGCATACAAAAATGTAATTAGCAACGGCTTGGTGCTTGATAAAAATGGGAACAAAATGAGCAAGCGATTGGGTAATGCTGCCGACCCTTTTGCAACCATTGAAAAATACGGTGCTGATGCTACTCGTTGGTACATGATTACCAATGCACAACCTTGGGATAATTTGAAATTTGATGTAGAAGGAATTGCAGAAGTTCAACGCAAATTTTTTGGAACGCTTTATAATACTTACGGATTTTTTGCGCTTTACGCGAACATTGATGAATTTGTGATTGATGAAAAAAATATTGTTCCTGTTGCTGAAAGAACTGAATTAGACAGATGGATTATTTCTAAACTTCATAGTTTGGTAAAAGAAGTTACCGAAAATTTAAACGATTATAATCCAACTCCTGCAGCCAGAGCAATCGAAAATTTTGTTGATGAGCATTTGAGCAACTGGTACATCCGCCTCTCCAGACGAAGGTTCTGGAAGGGAGAAATGAGCAGAGATAAAAAAGCCGCTTACGAAACTTTGTATGAATGTTTGATGGTTGTAACACAATTGTCAAGCCCATTTGCGCCTTTCTTTTCGGATTGGATGTACAAAAATTTAACTGACTCCATTCGAGAAAAAGCAATGAAAAATAATACTCCTTTACAACACGAATCGGTGCATTTATCATATATAACAAAGGCAGAAGAAGCTGTAATTGATAAAGGATTAGAAGAGAGAATGGAATTAGCACAAAAAATTTCTTCCATGATTTTATCAATCCGCAAAAAAGAAAACATTCGTGTTCGCCAACCATTGAACATTATTCGTATTCCTTTGATAGATGAGAGTTTTAAAACAAAAATTGAAGGCGTTAAAGATTTGATTTTATCGGAAGTAAATGTGAAAGAAATTGAATTTGTGAATGAAGCCGATACTCAAATTGTCAAAAATCTGAAACTGAATTTTAAAACACTTGGGAAAAAATGTGGCAAACACATGAAGGCAGTTCAGGCATTTGCTAATTCGAACCCACAAGAGATTATATCAGGAATTGAAAAAATAGGAGCATTTGATATTGTTATTGAAAATGAAAAAATAACACTTGTGCCAGAAGATGTTGAGATAATTCCAGTTGATATTCCGGGTTGGAAAGTAGCGAACGATGGAGCAATTACAGTAGCATTGGATGTTATCATTGATGAAAAACTAAAGGAAGAAGGAACTGCAAGAGAAATTGTCAATAGAATTCAGAACATTAGAAAAGACAAGGGTTTTGAGGTTATGGACAAAATCAATTTAAAAATAATGGCACATAATTCCTTAAATAACGCAATTAATAATAATTTCAACTATATTTGTTCTGAAACATTGGCATCAAAACTCGAAGTTGTGAGTGAATTAAGTTCCAATGAATCGGAAATGATGGAAGTTGATGAAAACACAAAAACATTAATTTCAGTAACTAAATTTAACTAAATCAAAAATAAAATGGCAAAGAAAAAATCTAAACCAGCTAAAAAAGTTGCAAAGCCAACTAAAAAAGCAAAAGCCGTTGCCAAGAAACCAGCGAAAAAAGTGGTTGCAAAAAAATCGGCTCCAAAAAAAGTAGTTAAGAAAGTTGTTGCTAAAAAAGCAACTCCGAAGAAAACAACTAAGAAGATTGTTGCTAAAAAAGCAGCACCTAAAAAGCCAATTAAAAAAGCGATTGCTAAAAAAGTAGCACCTAAAACGGTCGCTAAAAAAGTGGTAAAGGCTACTAAGCCAATTGCCAAAGCAAAAACTGCAATCGTAAAAAAATCAGCTCCTGCACCAATTGCTAAAAAAGTAAATGTAGCAGTTAAAAAGGCAGTCGGGAAGCCTCTGAAAAAAGAAATTGAGATGGACTTAGATGAAGTTTCGACTACAAAAAAACAAAATAAAAATGAGGAAGATGAAGTAGTATTTGAATACGTTCGTCCATCTGTTCGCAAACCTTTGGGACCTACTCCAAAGCCCCAGATAAATAAGGATAATAGGAGTCGTTATTCCGATGAGGAGTTAGTAGAATTCAAAGGAATTATTTTAAAAAAGTTGACTGAAGCTCAAAAGGATTACGATCTTTTAAAAAGCACACTTTCTCATAAAGATGATCATGGAACGGATGATACTTCTCCAACATTCAAATTACTAGAAGATGGTTCTGAAGTGATGACAAGAGAAGAAACTGCACAACTTGCAGGTCGTCAAGAAAAATTTATTCAGAATTTGAAAAATGCTCTTATTCGCATTGAAAATAAATCATACGGAATTTGTCGCGCTACAGGAAGATTAATTTCTAAAGAACGCCTTCGCAGTGTACCACATGCTACTTTAAGCATAGATGCTAAGTTAGGACAAAACTAAAAAAATGATTTTGTAAATCATCAATCTATTGGTCATCGCGAAATACGGTGACCAATTTTTTTGCTTCATGAAAAAAAGTATCGCCATCATATTTCTTGTACTGCTGATTGACCAAATCATAAAAATTTGGATAAAGACTTCCATGTTTATTGGTGAAGAAATTCCTGTTTTTGGGAATTGGTTTATCATTCATTTTACGGAAAATAATGGGATGGCTTTTGGGATGGAGTTTGCAGGAGGTTATGGAAAACTTTTTCTCAGCTCATTTAGAATTGTTGCAGTAATTATTATCGGATGGTATTTATATAAAACCCACAAAACTAATTTGCATTGGGGGTATTCCACAAGCATTGCTTTAATTTTTGCAGGAGCTTTGGGAAATATTATAGACAGCGCTTTTTATGGAATTCTTTTCAGTGATAGCAATTATCAGGTTGCTGAATTTATGCCCCCTTATGGTGGATACGGAACTTTTTTACATGGAAAAGTTGTAGATATGTTTTACTTCCCAATTCTTGAAGGGCACTTTCCACAATGGCTTCCGATATGGGGTAGCGAAGAATTTATTTTTTTCAGACCAGTATTTAATTTTGCTGATGCATCGATAACGATTGGAGTATTATTAATTATTCTATTCCAAAAGAAATTTTTTACTACAAATCTTAATTGCGATAAAGATGCTCTTGAGCAATTATAAAAAAATTACCCTGCTTGAGGTTTTGGTGGCATTCGTAATCATCGCTAAAGTTTCATTCTTTATTTTTTTGAACCTTAATGATTGCCCAAATTGCTATTGGGATAATTTACTGGGACGAAGTGGAGGTGACTCTCTTTCCTATATAGAACCAATAGAAAATTTAATAAAATCGGGAGAATACCTTCCCGATTTTAGAATTCCTGGATATGGATTTACCTATCTTATTTTTCGATTATTTCTGCCACTCAATATTGCATTAGATTCCTT
>CAYPEC010000085.1:3548-5377 GCA_964409625.1 uncultured Bacteroidia bacterium
CTCTTTTTGTTGCCATTTTTTATTTTGGAATCCATTTGGATTGGTAGAAATTACAACAAGTATGAAAAAATTATTCCTTTTTCAAAAACTTGGTATTATCCTGACGAATATGATTTTTCCGTCTTTCGCCTTCACGAATTTGTTAAATCATGGGGAGGCAGTGTAGTTTTCTGGGATCCCCAATCGGAGATAAATTTTTTTCAAATAAGTAACTATCAAGCTAAAAACACACAAACCGAACTACCTAAATATATATTCACTTCAAAATTTAATCTAGATAGCTTATCCTTATTAATGCTTTCGATAAAAGAAGAGGCCCTTTCCTCCAGGCCCTACCATGAGAAATTAGCAATTGCACAAAGAAATAAGAAAAAACTCGAAATTTATACTCAATCGGTAAAAGACGAAAAGCCATTTCTTTATTACATTAGTTCGCGCTTTTTGATTTTAAAAAAATACCTTGTGCAAACTGGGTCAACCTCTTTTTTTGAAAAGCAATATAGCGAACTTAATATAGGGCTTAAAGTATTAAAATTATTTTTTCTGTTTTTGTATTGGTTTGTTCTCGTATTTGGGGCAATTGGAATAATTGCTTCGTTAATAAATTCAATACGACAGAAAATTATTTTTGGAGATTTGAAATTTGCGCTATCTATTATTTCACTTTATTTTTTATTTGTGTACCCCATAATATTTAAAACCCCCGAGTGGAGGTATTTAGTTTGTGCTTACCCATTTTTAGTGTTATTTTCATACGATGGGTTTATGAAAATATTAGCTAAGACGCCTTGGGGAAAGAAAAATCAAACTTCAAATCCCCATTCTTCATTATAACTTCCATCTGATTTTTTTTTATTGATAGAAGAATTCATTGTTTTTTTAGTCTCGTCTTTTTTTACTGAAACGAATGATTTTTTATCTTCAACCAAAATAAAATCAAGTTGTTTTTTGATTAAGTCTGCACGCTTTACTTGAATACGCACATCATCTCCAAGCGTATAGGTATTGCCTGTTTTTTTGCCAACAATTCGGTAATTATCTTCGTCAAAATAATAATTATCATCGCGCATATCTCGAATTCTAACCATTCCTTCGCAATGATTTTCAGTAATAGCTACAAATATTCCCCATTCAGTAACTCCTGTTACGCTTCCATCAAACTCCTGCCCCACTTTATCTTGCAAAAATTGAACTTGCTTATATTTTATAGATGCTCGCTCCGCTTCGGCAGCAAGCTTTTCCATGTCGGAAGAATGTTTGCATTTTTCTTCCAATCCACTTTCATCTATTTTGTCTCCATTGCCTCCATCCAAATAAAATTGCAATAAGCGATGAACCATTACATCTGGATAACGCCTAATGGGAGAAGTAAAATGAGTATAATAATCAAACCCTAAACCGTAGTGTCCAATATTTTTGGTTGTATAAATAGCTTTTGCCATTGTACGAATTGCAAGCAATTCAATTGGTCCAGCTTCTTTTTTACCCGAAACATCTTTCATTAATTTATTCAATGAATCTGCAACTCCTCTTCCCGATTGTATATTTATTTTGTATCCAAATTTCGAAATAAAATTTGAAAAACTTTCTAACCTTGCAGGGTCGGGGGTGGCGTGAATTCTATATACAAAAGGCTTGTTGGTTGTGGTCTCTTGATGGTTAGCGCCTTTTCTTTTAGCGCCTACGAACTCTGCAACTTTTCTATTTGCCAATAGCATAAAATCTTCAATCAATTGATTTGAATCTTTCATTTGCTTAAAGAAAACTCCGGTTGGATTTCCGGCTTCATCTAAATGAAATTTTACTTCTAATTTTTCAAAAGCAATACT
>CAYPEC010000086.1:0-2158 GCA_964409625.1 uncultured Bacteroidia bacterium
TGATATAACAAGTGAAGCAGCAGTTACTAAAATGATGTTTTTGTTAGGAAATTATTCTTCCGAAAATGAAATCAAAAAACAATTAACTAAAAATTTAAGAGGAGAAATTTCATGATAGCAGTTGTAAGAGCAGTAAGTCCAAGAATGAGCGAATGCGAGTTAACCCATTTTGATAGAACACCTATTGATGCAAAGCTTGCTGCATCGCAACATGAAGAATATCAAAAAGTACTTGAGTCGTTGGGATGCAAAATTGTTGAAGCAGATGCTACTCCAGAATATCCTGATTCGATTTTTGTAGAAGACACAGCAATTGTTTTCGATGAATTAGCTATTATCACTAGACCTGGAGCCGCTTCTAGAAGAGAGGAAACAATTACTATGGAAAATACATTGAAATCTTTAAAACCAGTTTTTAAAATTCAAGAGCCAGGATTGCTTGATGGAGGAGATGTTTTAAAAGTGGCGAAAAAAGTTTGGATAGGACTATCGAGTAGAAGCAACAAAGAAGCTGTTGAGCAAGTAAAAAATATTTTAGCAAAACATAATTATGAAGTAATTGGAGTAGAGCTAAAAGATTGCCTTCATTTAAAATCGGCAGTAACTCAAGTGGAGAAAAATACTCTTTTGATAAATTCTAATTTGGTTGACCGAAAATATTTTGAAGGGTTTGATTTTATTGAAGTTCATCCCGATGAACCATTTGCCGCAAATGCATTATTGATTAATGATACGATTGTTTTCCCTTCAGCATTTTCAAAAACGCTTCAAATTTTAAAAGACAAAAAAATCAAAATTATTGCAGTAGATAATTCGGAAGTTATAAAAGCCGAAGGTGGTGTAACTTGCTGTAGTATTGTTTTTAACTAAGAAGTACAAAAATTAAGATTCAAAAAAATCTTTAAAACTTTTACTCTTCACCAATTTATACGCAAGAATAAAAATTGCAATTCCATTTAATGCCATTCCTGCTAAAAGCAAAGGAGCGGCACCAGACATATGGTTTATTTTTAATCCCGCTCCAATAACAACCATTGCAGAAGAAGCTGCAAAAGCAATTAGAATATGTTTGTTTTTCACCCTACTTTGAAATAGTTATTTTGTTGGTTGAATATATTTTTTTATCAGCATATATTTTAGCAACATATACTCCGCTGGAGATTTCACTTACATCAACACTTGATATATTGCTTTTTAATGAAACAGTTTTTACAACTCTTCCCATTAAATCAGTAATTTCCATTCGAATAGACGAAGCACTTATTCCTTTTAAATCAACTTTAAATTGATTCGCTGCAGGGTTAGGATAAATACTCACCACATTTTTTGACTGGCTTACATCATTTATACCAACAGCATTTACAAGGATATAATCTATTTTTTCAGAAGTATCAGAAGTTGCTGCATTGTATGATACTAGTTTAACAGTAAATAATCCTGAAGAAGAATAGCTATAAGTTGGATTAGCAGTGTAATCAAAATTTCCATCACCAAAGTCCCACTCCCATGAAGTTGTATTAGAAGATAAGTTTGTAAAAGTTATTTGTTCTCCAATGAGCACTGTAGTTTTATCGGCTATAAAATCTGCAACTGGAGCATTAACTACCTCTATGTAGTCTACCCTTTCAGCAGTATCTGAACTAAATGAATTATATGAAATCAGCTTAACAGTATATAATCCTTGCGAAGAATATGAATGAGAAGGACCCTGCTGGTTTGATGTTGTAACATCTCCAAAATCCCAATCCCAAGAGGTTGATCCGGAAGATAGGTTTGTAAAATTAACTTGCTCTCCAACCAATGCAATTATTTTGTCTGCTATAAAACCTGATGTTGGAGGAAAAGCATTAGAAGTGAAAAATTCAACTCGTTGAGTAGTTCCGGTAACATCTTGAAACACACTAGCGACAGGATGCCCCAACGTTTTAGCCCAAAAATAATAATTGTTTGTTGTATCGGAGTTTAGAGGTATGGTGGCTATTGGAGTGCCAAAAAGTGAAATCACAAAATCAAGACTTTCGATTTGATAAGAATGCACTCTTAAAACATTGTATGTTCCTGAAGGTGTTGTGATATCCCCCCAAGCATCTACAGTATCTTCTTTAATAATAGTTCTTCTGATGGTAGAATCAACAAAATCAGTTAAGTTCACATCAAG
>CAYPEC010000086.1:2258-5265 GCA_964409625.1 uncultured Bacteroidia bacterium
GGGTAATCGCTATTATCCAAAGTTATTTGAGCGCTAATATTTTGAGTAAATAAAATTGAAAACAAGAAAATGTAATTTTTTTTCATGGCTGTATTTTTTTGGTTATGGCAAATTTAAACAAAACTTTGTAAATCAAACAATTTCTTATAAACTCCATTTTTATTGAGCAATTCAGCGTGTTTTCCTCTTTCAATAATCTCTCCTTTTTGCATCACAATAATTTCATCTGCATGTTGAATAGTAGATAAGCGATGGGCAATTACAATGGATGTTCTGTTTTGCATTAGTTTGTTTAGGGCATCTTGAACAAGTCTTTCCGATTCAGTATCAAGCGCAGATGTTGCTTCATCTAAAATTAAAATTGGAGGATTTTTTAACACAGCTCTTGCAATACTTAATCGTTGTCTTTGTCCGCCCGACATTTTATTTCCTCTATCACCAATATTGGTATGGTAACCCTGAGGCATCTGCATAATAAATTCATGAGCATTCGCAATTTTTGCTGCAGCAATAACATCTTCTTCTTTTGCATTCGTCATTCCAAAAGCGATATTATTTAAAACAGTATCGTTAAATAAAATAGATTCTTGCGAAACAATTCCCATTAAATTTCTAACGCTTTTAATCGAAGCTTTTTTGAGTGGAGTTCCGTCAATATAAATTTCACCTTCATTGGTATCATAAAAGCGTGGAAGCATATCTGCAAGAGTTGTTTTGCCTGAGCCGGATTGCCCAACAAGTGCAATGGTTTTACCTTTGTTGATAGTAAGATTCACATTTTTTAAAACATATCCACTATCTCCTTTGGTATATGCGAACGATATATTTTTGTATTCAATTTCTTTTTCAAAAGATTTTATTTCTACTGGATTTTTATCTTCTTCAATAACTATTGGAGCTAAAGTTATTTTAGCAATTCTATCTGCGGAGGCAGCACCTTTTTGAACATTATAGTAAGCGGTTGTTAAGCTTTTTGCAGGAGGAATGAGTTGTGCAAAAATGGCGAGATAAGAAATAAATGCAGCACCATCCATAACGCCCTCATTCTTCAGCACCATTGCTCCGCCAATGTATAGCACAATAACCAAAACTACTACACCCAAAAATTCACTTACGGGAGAAGAAAGATCTACTCTGCGGTATACTTTATTCATGTAATTGGTGTATTCATCATTTACATCTCCGAATTTTTTGTTTGTATATTTTTCACCGTTAAAAGCTTTGATGATGCGAAGTCCAGACAATGTTTCTTCCATTAATGATAGTAACACACCGCTCAATTCTTTTTCTTTTGTGGATGTTTTTCTTAGTGTTTTTGAAATTCTACCAATGATTAAACCAGCTATTGGCAATAATATTAGCACAAGAAGAGTAAGTTTGGCGCTCAGAAAAAGCATTGTTACTAAAAAAATAATTATTTGAATTGGGTCGCGAAAAATCATTTCTAAAGAACTCATTACCGACCATTCTATCTCTTTTACATCAACAGTCATTCGGGATATTATATCTCCTTTGCGTTCATCAGAATAATAGGAGAGAGGCAATTTTAGAGATTTCCCAAAAACCTCATTACGCAAATCTTTAACTACTCCATTTCGAACTGGAGCTAAAAAATACATGGCTAAATAGCGTGTAACATTTTTTAAAAAAACATTGATGATTACAAAAAGAGAAATAATTAAAAGCGCTTTTTCTTTCCCATTTTCAACAATAACTTTTGCAAGCGAATAATTTACCCAATCAATTATGGTTGACATCTTACTAAGTAAAATCGCAGGTTCTCCTTTTGCAATAATTTCAATCGATTTGGCAGAATCATTCGAAAATAAAAGTTGCAAAAAAGGGAAAAGCATTGCAATAGAAAATAATGAAAAAACAACCGAAAGAATATTGAACAAAATATTCAACAAAGCATATTTTTTATATCCTTTGGCATATTTAAGTATTGCAAAAATGTTCTTCACAAAAAGGTTTTTGGTTTAAGAATCAGCGCACAAAGATAATCTTTGTATTTTTAACCCCTAATCAATAAAAAATGGACTCAACTCGCCAACAAAAAGTATCAAAACTCATTCAGAAAGAATTAGGCGATGTGTTTCAGCATGAAAGCAGAAACCTCTTTGGCTCTGCATTTATAACCATTACGGAGGTTCAGATAAGCCCTGATATGTCGGTAGCAAAAGTATATTTAAGCATTTTAGCCGTGAAAGACACCAAGAAAATGCTTGAAGAAATAAAATTAAATGTAAAACCACTCAGAAAAGAATTAGGAATAAGAGTAAAAAATCAATTGAGAATAGTTCCTAATTTGACTTTTTTTATTGATGATACAGTTGAACGTGCCGACCGTATTGACCAACTTTTAAAAGGAACTCGCAAACCCGAAAATAATTAATATGCATTACGACCCGATAAAAAGAAGTTTAGGAAATGTTTTTAATAGAACGCCTTTTTTACGAAAAATGTTTTATCGTTTGTTAGATTTATTGTTGCTTCGCTCTTGGCATATACATAAGGAATTGCGAGTTTTGAGTTCGGAGATTGGAGATAAAAAAATAAATATTCTTGATGCGGGTTCGGGTTATGGGCAATATTCATTTTGGATGTCGAACAAATATAAGGATGCAAATATTTTAGCAGTTGATGTAAAGCAAGAACAAGTAGAGGATTGCAATAATTTTTTCCAAAAAATTGGAAAGAAAAATGTTGTGTTTGAAGTTGCTGATTTAACAAAGTTTGTAAAAGCAGATACGTATGATTTAGTTCTTTCGGTAGATGTGATGGAGCATATTTTAGAAGATGTTTTGGTTTTCAAAAATTTTGTTTCATCGATGAAAAAAGGGGGAATGCTGTTGATTTCAACTCCATCTGACCAAGGAGGAAGCGATGTGCATCAAGATTCGGAAACATCATTTATTGAAGAGCACGTGCGCGATGGATACAACATTAAAGAAATTGAAGACAAACTTAAATCAGCAGGATTTTCGAAAGTAGAAGCAAGATATTC
>CAYPEC010000087.1:0-1422 GCA_964409625.1 uncultured Bacteroidia bacterium
ATGGGTCATGCCATCACCATTAATTCAACTTTACGCATTAATAAAATAAAATTGTACGGAGTAAAAGAAGAATATAGTTGCACAGGAACTCCTGTAGATTGCGTTAAAATTGCAGTAAATAAAATCCTTCATAAAAAACCTGATTTGTGTGTTTCTGGAATCAATCATGGTTCTAACATGAGCATCAATGTAATTTACTCAGGAACTATGTCGGCAGCGGTTGAGGGGGCTATTGAAGAAATCCCAAGCATTGGTTTTTCTTTGTTAGATTATTCTATTGATGCTGATTTTTCTGCATCTAAAAAAGTTGTGAAAACAATTGCAAAGCAAGTTTTAGAGCATGGATTGCCAAAAGGTGTTTGCTTAAATGTAAATATTCCAAAATTACATTACAGCGAAATCAAAGGAATTAAAATTTGCCGACAAGCCCGGGCTAACTGGATTGAGGAGCTTGATGAAAGAAAAGATCCAAGTGGCAAACCGTATTTTTGGCTCACAGGCAAATTTGTAAATTTTGAAAAAGGAAATAAAGAAACAGATGTGTGGGCGCTGGAGCATGGCTATGTATCAATAGTTCCTACACAGTTCGATCTAACATCGCATTCATCTATCAAACAACTTAGCAAATGGAACCTGAACAAAACAAAATAAAAAAATTCGACATTGATAGCATCTGGATTGGATTTGTGATTGGAGTTATTTCTCCATTGATGGCGTTGCTTTTATTTTATAAAATAAAATTTGGAGACATGACTCCATCGGAGTTCAAGCATTTGTTAGATACAGGAGGAATTTTTTCGCATGTGATAAGTCTTTGTGTAATTGTTAATCTTGCAATTTTCTATTTATTTTTAAATAAAGAAAAATATAAAGCAACAAGAGGCATCTTGCTTTCTACCTTAATATATGCAGGGTACATTGCTTATCTGAAATTATTTTAATGAAGTATTATATTATAGCAGGAGAAGCTTCAGGCGATTTGCACGCATCTAATTTGATGCGGGAGTTAAAGTTGCTTGATGCCAATGCAACATTTCGCTGCTGGGGTGGAGATTTAATGAAGGCACAGGGAGCAGAACTTGTAAAGCACTATCGCGATTTAGCTTTTATGGGCTTTACGGAAGTACTGATGAACATCCGAACGATTTTTAAGAACATTGAATTTTGCAAAAAAGATATTATTCAGCATAAGCCCGATGTATTGATTTTAGTTGATTACCCAGGATTTAATCTTCGCATTGCGGAGTTTGCAAAACAACAAGGATTGAAAGTTTATTATTACATTTCTCCTCAAATATGGGCTTGGAAGCAATCGCGCGTGCACAAGATAAAACGAGTGGTAGATAAAATGTTTGTGATACTTCCTTTTGAAAAAGAGTTCTACAAAAAATTTGACTATGATGTAGATTTTGTTGGGCATCC
>CAYPEC010000087.1:1522-5154 GCA_964409625.1 uncultured Bacteroidia bacterium
ACGTAAAAATACTTTACGGAAAAACCTATGAGTTGCTTCAACAAGCAAGTGTTGCATTGGTAACTTCTGGCACGGCTACCTTAGAAACAGCATTGTTTCAAGTTCCTGAAGTTGTTTGCTACAAAGGCGGAGCAGTATCTTATCAAATCGCCAAGCAATTAGTAAAGGTGAAATATATTTCACTCGTTAATCTTATTATGGATAGAGTAGTGGTGAAGGAATTAATTCAAAATGACTTTAACGAAAAGCAATTGGAACAAGAATTGAGAAAGATACTTTCGGATAATGCTTACAAAGCGAAAATGCAATCGGATTACGAAGAGCTAAAACAAAAATTAGGTGGAGGTGGAGCATCCACAAAAACAGCAAAAATTATTTACCAAACACTTAACACAAACAATGCTTAAACGATTTTTAATACTTCTGTTTTACTTTCCTGTTAATTTGTTTGCAGAGAACATCAACATTCGCATCTACAGCGAAATGAAGGTTGCATCTGTAATTATTTCTCCTGAAATAGGAAATTATTATCTCTATGCGGATGGAAAAGAAATTATAGACACGAGCAAAGCAAATGTATTTCAACTTACTGCTTTTGGCGATTCCATTGAAGTTAAAGCACTTGAAAGAAATTTTGGAAAATTTGCAAATGTTCGCTTCGTAGCTGCTTATACAAACAATTGTTTTAAAATTAAACCGTTTTCAAATCGAGCTAGGTTAAAAGTATTTAATAACGATTTGTGGATTACCCCTTCGAATGGGGCGCTAAAACTTATTAATGTTGTTAATATTGAAAACTACATTGCGGGCGTTGTAGAATCAGAGTCTGGTTTGAAATCAACTTCTGAATATTACAAACTGCAATCTATTCTTTGTCGCACTTATGCTTTGGGTAACTTGCGAAGACACGAAGGTGAAAATTATCAGTTATGTGATTTAGTGCATTGCCAAGCATACAAAAATAAAACTACCGATGCCGATATCATTAAAGCTGTTGCAGAAACAAGAGGCCTTGTGATTGTAGATAGCGATTTGAATATCATCACAGCTGCATTTCATTCCAATTGCGGAGGGCAAACGATAAATTCGGAAGATGTTTGGTCGTTGCCCACTACTTATTTAAAAGCAGTGAAAGATACTTTTTGTGCTAAGAGCGTTCACTCGCATTGGTCTAAAAGTATCGCTATTGATGATTGGAAAAGTTATTTGGAATTAAAACATAAATATCCTGTAGATGATTCATTAGCTTTTAGTAATGCACTTAACTATCCTCAAGCGGGAAGAGAAATTTATTTTGCGGATAAAGGATTGAAAATTCCGCTAAAAGTTATTCGTGCAGATTGGCAATTGAAATCAACCTATTTTTCAATTGAGCAAAGACCAGATTCCCTTATTTTTAAAGGCAAAGGATATGGACATGGTGTTGGACTTTGTCAGGAAGGTGCCATGCAAATGGCAAAAATCGGATATTCTTACAAAGACATTTTGCACTTTTACTATCGAGAAGTTCATCTTGTAGACTTATCTGCACTTAATTTTTTCAAGCAGGAGTAATTTTACTTTTTTTATCTTTAACCATGAATCTATGGAGTCAGGCACCATTAACTAGGTTATTAATTCCGTATATCAGCGGAATTATTTTTCTTGTGTATGGCAATCAATTTCATTTTCCACAGCTTGTTGCTATTACGCTTGTTCTATTTCTCATTTTGTTTCTTCTTTTCTTATTTCAAAAGTTTCATAGGATTCCACGCAATACAAGAATTTTTGGAGCATTGGTAATTGGATTTTTCTTTTTTTCTGGAATGTGTCTAACCTATTTGAGTACAGAAATCAACAATAAAAATCATTACAGTAAAAAATTGAACAATAGCAATGCTATTCTTGTACAAGTTACAGAGCCACTTCTTGAAAAAGAAAAAACGGTTCGACTTACAGTTAAAGTTTTAAAAAGTAAAGTAGAAAATGAGTGGAAAGATGTCTCAGGGCATACCATGATTTATATTCAAAAAGATTCTTTGTCATCTCGTATTCGTTATGGAGATTGTCTTTATGTTTCTACAAAGTTGAATGAAATTGATGAACCGAAAAACCCTTCGGAGTTTAATTACCAAAGATTTCTTTCTTTTCACAACATACACCATCAAGGCTATGCAGATGCTAAGCATTGGAAAAACTTAGAAATCAATAATGGAAATATTATTCGCAAAACTGCAATTGATTTAAGAGATAATTTACTGCAAGTATTTTCTAAAAATGGAATTTCAGGAGAAGAATATGCAGTTGGTTCAGCTTTAATTTTAGGTTATGAAGACAAGCTTGACCAAGAAATAATTTCTGCTTATGCAAGTTCTGGAGCTTTGCATGTACTTTCAGTTTCCGGGTTGCATGTTGCTATTGTTTATATCGTTTTTAATTGGCTCTTTTCTTTTTTAGAAAAACTTAAAAGAGGGAAAATTTATAAAGCCATCATTCTTGTTTTGTTGATTTGGTTTTATGCTATTCTCACCGGATTATCACCTTCTGTGCAGCGTTCTGCCATGATGCTAACTTTTATTATCGTTGGCAAAGCCATAAACCGAAATACAAATATTTACAATACTTTGGCAGCTTCAGCATTTGTATTGCTTCTTATAAATCCTTATTTGATTATGGAAGTAGGATTTCAACTTTCTTACTTAGCAGTTATCGGAATTGTTTACATACAACCTAAATTATATGAACTTATAGAGTTTAATAATAAAATAATAGATTCAATTTGGTCTATTACTTGCGTTTCTATTGCAGCGCAACTTGTCACTTTTCCTCTTGGACTTCATTATTTTCATCAATTTCCAAACTACTTTTTATTCTCTAATTTAATAGTGATTCCGATTTCTACAATTATTATCTATTGTGGAATAGCAGTTTTTGCATTTTCAAAAATTTCTATTGTGGCCTATTGGTTATCAAAACTTTTTGCACTCCTGGTTTTCATATTAAACTATTGTGTAAAATTATTTCAAGACTTCCCGTTATCAATAATTGAAGGTATTTCCATTTCTATTTTTGAAACATGGATGACTTATATTTTGATAATATTTATAGTTGCATTTTTTGTAACCAAGAAACTAAGATTCTTGTATTTTTCACTTACCTTATTTTCTTTGCTTTTGTGTTTGCAGGTTTTTCAGAAGCAGGAAGAGTTAAGCCAAAAGAGAATAATCGTGTATGATATTCCGAAAACATCGGCAATTGATTTTATTGATGGGAAGAAAAATATTTTAGTTGCAGATTCTGCATTAACTTCTAATGAAAGCAAGATGTTGTTTTATATTAAACACAACTGGTGGGATAGTGGAATAGTAGATAATATAATAGTTACAGCCCATCAGGCGTTGAAAGAAGAACATTTTTTCTTAGAAAATAACTTCTTCAAATTTTACAATAAATCTTTTGCCATTGTAACTTCTGAATACAAAAAGAAAACTACAACTAATAAAATAAAAGTCAATTATCTGATTCTATCAAAAAATCCAAAGATGAAATTGGAAGAACTTAAAAATCTTTTTGAATTTGGCGAAATAATAGTTGATGCAAGTAATCCCAAGTATTATGTAGAAAAACTTAAATTTGATTGCGAAAAACAAAAT
>CAYPEC010000088.1:0-5021 GCA_964409625.1 uncultured Bacteroidia bacterium
GCAATTATCATCTCTCCTTCCGCAACTGGAAAATCTGCACCAAGTAAAGATGCGACAGATTTATTTACTATCCATGAAGGATTAAAAGTATCGGTAGAACAAACAGAAAACGATTGGATAGAAATAAAAATCCCCAATGGCAATGTTGGATGGATTAAAACATCTAAGTTGGAAGTAATTTAATTCTATACTTTTATATTTTCATTTTTATTTCATGCAACGCATTGCCCTACTATCCGATACTCACAATCATTTAGATTCTAAAATATTCAAATATTTTGAAGAATGCGACCAAATATGGCATGCAGGAGATATAGGAACTGTTAGTATTTGCAACGAACTTAAAAAACATAAACCTCTAATTGCAGTTTATGGAAATATAGATGGGCAAGACATCCGAAAAGAATATCCAAAAAACCAACGATTTAAGTGCGAAGAAGTAGATGTGCTAATTACCCATATTGGAGGATATCCCAATAAATACTCTGCTGATGCGTTGGAATTAATCAAAACAAATCCTCCTAAACTTTTTATTTGCGGACATTCCCACATACTTAAAGTTATGTTTGACAAGCAATACAATCTCCTTCATATCAACCCAGGTGCTGCTGGTATATATGGAATGCATAGAGTAAAAACAATGGTTCGATTTACTATTAACAAAACAGAAATTAAAGACCTTGAAGTAGTTGAATTAGGTGCGAAATAAAAATCTTTTAAAATAGTTGCATCTGAATAATTCTTTGTATCATTGCAGTATAATTCTGGGTTACATTTCTTGTAACCTCAAATCACAACAACTTTTTGAAATTTTTTAAAACACACAAAACCATTTTTAAATTTATCATTTAATTCCTACCGCATGCATGACGCAATTGAGCTTAACGACAAAACATTAAGCGAACTAAAAGAGATTTCAACAGGTCTCGACATTGAAACTGAAGGACTAAAGAAACAAGAAATCATTGTAAAAATTCTTGAAAAACAAGGAACTCCAGTACCACCTGCTGATGAAAAATCAGATTCTACCGCTCCTCGCAGAAAGAGAATTCGTTTAGAGCCATTAGATAATAATGAGCTAAAATCAGAGCCTATTTCAGTTGTTCCTGAAGAAAGTTTTATAGCAGAAATGCCGAAAGAAGAAGAAATAACAAAACCTATAGAAACAGAAGCTACTCCTGAGATTACAGAAGTAAAAAATACTACAACAGCAACAGAGTCTACAAATACAGAACCACAAGAGAATAATGGAAATGGAAATATAGACAGACAAAGAGACACTCGTAGATTTCAAGAAAAGCGCGAACCATTATATAACTTCGATGGAATTGTTTTTGCCGAAGGTGTTCTTGAAATGATGCCTGACGGTTATGGTTTCTTGCGCTCTGCAGATTACAACTATTTAAATTCCCCTGATGATGTTTATGTATCACAATCACAAATAAAATTATTTGGACTAAAAACAGGAGATGTAGTTAGAGGAAGTATAAGACCTCCAAAAGAAGGAGAAAAATATTTTCCGCTAATTAAAGTTGATAAAATAAATGGACGCGACCCAGGTTATGTTCGAGACCGTGTTCCTTTTGAATACCTAACGCCCCTATTCCCATACGAAAAATTTAATTTAACTGGTCATCCACAAGAATCACTTTCTACAAGAATAGTTGACTTATTTACGCCTATTGGAAAAGGACAAAGAGGGCTAATTGTAGCTCAACCAAAAACAGGTAAAACAGTTCTTTTAAAAGATATCGCAAATGCAATTGCACATAATCATCCTGAAGCATATTTAATTATTTTACTAATTGATGAGCGCCCAGAAGAGGTTACAGATATGGCTCGTAGCGTGAAAGCAGAAGTAATTGCTTCTACATTTGATGAACCTGCTGATAGACATGTTAAGATTGCAAACATTGTATTGGAAAAAGCTAAAAGAATGGTTGAGTGCGGACATGATGTTGTTATTTTACTTGACTCAATTACTCGTTTAGCCCGTGCATACAACACAGTACAACCTGCATCTGGTAAAGTTTTATCAGGTGGTGTGGATGCAAATGCATTACATAAACCAAAAAGATTTTTTGGTTCAGCTAGAAAAATTGAAAATGGAGGCTCCCTTACAATCCTTGCTACTGCTTTAACTGAAACAGGTTCTAAAATGGATGAAGTAATCTTTGAAGAATTTAAAGGAACAGGAAATAGTGAGATGCAACTTGACAGAAAATTATCCAACAAGCGCATTTACCCTGCAATTGATATTGTTTCATCAAGCACTAGAAGAGATGATTTATTGGTTGACAAAGAAACACTTCAACGTTTATGGATTTTAAGAAAGCATCTTGCAGATATGAATCCTTTAGAAGCAATGGAATTTATGAGAGACCGAATGAAGAACACTCAGACAAATGAAGAGTTTTTAATTTCAATGAACGGATAAAATGAAAAACAAAGCAGTACAATATGGCTTGGCTACAGGGTTTTTAACATTAGTTGCAAAGTTGTCTATTTATTATTCTGGGTATCAATTTACATCAGTAGGTGGATATATCAATATAATAGCTTCTTTGCTTATTCTTGTACTTGGAATAGTTTTAATACAAAAAGAAACCAAAAGACAAAACGGAGGAATTATGCCATTTAGAATGGCAATGAAAGCAGGACTTACAACTGGAATATTAGCCGCATTGATATTAGGAATAGGCATGTATCTTTTTTTCAGTTTTGAATCTGAAAATATGATATTTCAGCATATTGCCTTTTTAAAAGAAGCCAATAAAGCAGAAGCAGAAATTCAAAAAGCTGTACCTATGATGAAACAGATATATGCTCCTTTTCAGCAAGCAACCATTTATATCTCTCAAACAATTATAGCGGGAGCGCTTTTGTCTTTCATCTGCTCTACTTTTTTGATTAAGAATCCGCAAGAAGTAGCTTAAAAGCTATAAAAATTTCTTTTTTCAACTTGCTAACATAACTACTGCGCTAATACTTTATTTATTAAATTCGCAGTATAAACTATTATACAATGACGCAGAAGCGTTCGGCATTAGGCAGAGGACTTGGAGCACTACTCCAAAACAACGAAACAGATATTACTTCAAAACACGAAGGGGAAAGAATTGCTACGGCAGGTTCTATTTCATTAATTGATATTTCTAAAATTGAAGCGAATCCTTTTCAACCCCGCACAAATTTTGAAAAAGAAGCTCTTTACGAACTTGTAGAATCAATAAAACTTCATGGAATTATTCAACCCATTACATTACGAAAAATGGGATATGATAAGTATCAAATTATTTCGGGAGAAAGAAGATTTCGCGCTTCGCAAATTTCAGGACTAACTCAAATTCCAGCATACATAAGGGTTGCAAACGACCAAGCAATGCTTGAATTAGCATTAGTTGAAAATATTCAGCGAGCAGAATTAGACCCAATTGAAATCGCCTTGAGTTATAAAAGACTTATTGATGAATGTAGTTTGACTCAAGAACAATTGAGCGAAAAAGTGAGCAAACAACGCTCTACTATTGCAAATTTTTTACGCTTGTTAAAACTTCCTGCTGAAATTCAATTGGCTCTTCGCGACAGATTGATTACAATGGGACATGCTAAAGCTATTGTAAACATTGACAAACCAGAAACACAACTTGAAATATTCAATAAGATAGTTGCAGAAAGTTTATCGGTAAGAGAGGTGGAAGACATTGCTCGTTGGCAAAATAAAATACCAGACGCTCTACAAAAAGGCAAAAAATCAAAAATTGGTTTAGGAGAAGAATACCAAGCAATTTCAGGAAAGCTGAGCGCTCATTTTAATTCGAAAGCTAAACTTACAGTAAACAATAAAGGAAAAGGAAAAATCGTTATTCCTTTTAAGTCTGATGCAGATTTGAAAAATATTATTGACAAGCTTGGACTTTAAACAGAGTTGAGAAAGCAATCCTTTATATTATTTTCTATTCTATTTTTCCTGTATCAATTTTCATTTGGTCAGTCTGACTCATTGATGTTGAAACAAAAAAGCAAACATTCTCCAAGAAAAGCAGCACTATTTTCAACCATACTTCCAGGTGCAGGACAAGCATACAATAAAAAGTATTGGAAAATGCCAATTATTTATGCTGGATTTGCAGGACTTGGTTATGCTATTCAATTTAATCAATCAAGATATACAAAGTATCGAGATGCATACAAATACAGAATTGATGGAGATGCTAGCACCATTGATGATTATGCAGATAAATACACAGATGAAAACCTAAATACTTTGCAACAATACTATCATCGTTTTAGAGATTTATCAATTGTTGGAGCTGTTGCACTTTATGTTTTAAATATTGTTGATGCTTCAGTTGATGCTCACTTATATACTTTTGATGTAAGCGATAACCTTTCATTAAACATTCAACCATCCTTTATAAATACCGCTCATACTAATAACCCTGCTCCTGGTCTTGCATTGCAATTAAAATTTTAACTTTACAATAATGAAAATTGCGCTTTTAGGATATGGAAAAATGGGGAAAGAAATTGAGCAAATTGCTTTGAGCAAAGGTCACGAAATTGTTTTAAAAATTACCTCAAAAAATATTTCTGATTTCACGAAAGAAAGCCTTCAAAAAGTAGATGTAGCAATAGAATTTAGCAATCCTAATTCTGTAGTAGAAAACATTTTAAAATGCTTTGAAGCAAATGTACCTATCGTAGCAGGCACCACAGGATGGAATGAAAAAGAATTGGAAATTAAAACCATATGTAAAGAAAAAAATCAAACTCTTTTCTACGCTTCTAATTTCAGCATTGGGGTAAATTTGTTTTTCGAACTAAATAAAACACTTGCTCAGTTGATGAACAAACACAATGAATACAAAGTATCAATTGAAGAAATTCATCACGTACACAAAAAAGATTCTCCAAGCGGAACTGCAATTTCATTGGCTAATCAGCTTATTGAAAATTCTGTCATATTAAAAAAATGGATAAATAAGGAATCAGAAAACAAAGAAGATCTTGGCATTGTT
>CAYPEC010000089.1:0-4990 GCA_964409625.1 uncultured Bacteroidia bacterium
CCGATTGGCTGAGACGCGATTTCTACCCCAGCAACATCTCTTGCTATTGCTTGATAATTTATTTTTTCTGGGACATTTTGAGAATAGCCATTAAACGCGGACATCGCAAGCAATACAAAAAACAAAAAAGAGTGCTTTACTAGGTGTTTAAATGACATTATAAATGTATATGTAATTGTTTGCAAAAATACAAACATTTACCTAACAACCAAACGATTTTTAAAAAATAGTTATAAACGATGAATCAACAAAATTCTTCGACAAAAATATTTAGATGAAAAACATTAAAAAGTCACGCCAATAAGAAGGATATCATCAACTTGATCTAACTCCCCACGCCAATTTTCTATGGTATTTTCGAAAATTGTTTTTTGATCTATTATATTATGAGAACTTGCTTGAAGCAACAAATCTCTAAATTTATTAACCATAAACTTCTTGCCATTAGGGCCTCCGAACTGATCGGCATAACCATCTGTATATAAATATACGGTATCTCCTTTTTGTAATTTCACTTTATGGTTTGTGAATTTTCTATTCCCTTCGCCAACAAAAAATCCTATCGGAAATTTATCTGCTTTTATTTGCTGCAACTCCCCATCTCTTACTAAACACAAGGGGTTAAACGCTCCCGCATACTCAAGTTCCATATTTTTGTAATCTATGGAGCATAAAGACAAATCCATACCATCCTTTGCTGTGGAATCTTTATCGGAATCGGAATGGTGTAAAGTTTCGCCAACACCTTTGTTTAAACCGTCAAGAATTGCTGCAGGCTGAGTATGCTTAGTTGCAGATACCACCTGCTTTAAAATATTATAGGCAACAATAGACATGAATGCTCCTGGAACACCATGACCTGTGCAATCTACAGCTGCAAAAAGTGTTTTTCCTTCTTTTTCATCCATCCAGTAAAAATCTCCACTGACAATATCTTTTGGCTTAAAAAGAACAAATGAGTTAGGCAGTAATCTATCCACCAAAGCCTTTGGCGGCAATATAGCATCTTGAATTCTTTTAGCGTATTTGATACTATCTGTAACATGCTTATAAAGAACTTCTAACTCTTCATTTTGAGTTTCAATTTCTTCTTTTTGACGTACAACCTCTTCAGTTCTTTCAATTACTTTTTGTTCTAGCACTCGTTCGTTCTCTCTCAAATCTTCACGCATCTTTAATAATGCTTGACCAAGGGCATCATCATTACTTAAAGGTTCGTAATGAGACATGAAATTACCAGAACCTACCTCATTTGCAAACTCAGTAGTGGATGAAAGTCCATCAACAAGCCTGTTCAAAGCTTCTGTCATCTCCCCTATTTCATCGTTGCGCTCTTGAATTTTTTCTTTAGGCAGAACTCCTTTACCCATATTTTGAAGAATTTTCTTCAAATCATTTACTGGGCGAACTATGGTAATGATAGTAAATGTTGCAATTAATATACCTCCTACAGGAAGTGCAACTCCTAAAATATTTACTACATTTTGCAAAAAACTAAACGATTTATTCATTTCATCAGTTTTTGCGGAAAGTGCATCATATTGCGTTTTCATTAAATTCTCAATCATCATAATTGCATCTCTGGTTTTAACATTAATATCACCATCATCGTCTTCTACTATTGACTTAACAAGAAATATTACACTGCCATCGTTGTAGGATTCAAATGAATTTAATTCCACCATAACCTCAGAATGATTTCTAAACAAATCATCCGTCAACAAAAATATATTTAAAAGACTGTCTCTATCTTCTTGATTCCATTCAGTAGCAAACTTCTTCAGGTCATCCTTTAAATTAGGATATTGGAGTATAATAAGGCTTCTCAAACTTTTTTTATCTTCACTAGGATTTGGATTACTTATCCAACTGTGGATATAGCCTTTTGATTTTGCAACAAGCGTATTCAGCTTTTGTAAACTATTAACCGAGGGAGTATATAAATTTGTAATTCTTTCGTTTATCGCTCTGCTGCTTTTAAGTGTGTATAGGGTTAATCCAAAGGCGATAAGTGTTAATAAAATTAGGATACCGAAGCCGACACCTATTTTTTTACCGATTGTAAATCTGATTTTCATAAACTGCCCGGAGAGGATGTACTTATTTTTGCTGCTCTAATTCATCAGCTATTTTTTTGAACTCATTGGATTTCTCAAATTCGTTCAAACTAAAATAAATACCGGACAAACCAATGATCGTTTCTTTTCTTTTTGGATCAAGTTGATACGCTTTTTCCATAAATGGTAAAGACTCTTTAAACAACAATATTGAATTATCTTGAATATCACTTAATGCAACAATATCAATATCAAAATCAGCACTTGAAATAAGCGAAACTGCCTGATTATAGTACAAAGCGCCCATATTGTAGTTTGCGCTTATATTTTGAGGATCGATGGTTAATACCTTATTGTAATAGTCTTTTGCGGCTTGAAGAAATTCAGCATTCTTTTTTCTATCCGTTTCAAGCATCTTAGAATACAAGGAACCTAATGCTACATAAAATTTAACATCATCGTCTTTCGAAACAAAGTTTGAGTCAATTTTAAACATACACTTCTTATACATTTCAAAATTATCAACAGAGGATAAATAATTAACGCTATCCATTGAAGAAGCGGCATCATTGTAAAATTTAGACGCTAGATATTTTATGTTTTGTTTGTTTAGTTGTTGATTTTCGGCAGAAGTATCTAATTGGAGGGCTTTTGAGAAGGAGTTGAAAGCTTCCGATCTAGAAGGAGATTTTTTGTTAGATGTTTCGCGAGCTTTATAAACCTCTTTATAAACAAATCCACGAAGATACCAAGCTTCAGCGTCCAATTGGGTCTGAGGATGCTGCACCATAGCATCAACCAAGACAACTGCACTATCAAGTTTTCCAGACTGCAAGCACTTCACAATCACATTTTTATTTTGTGGTTGAGCATAAGCAAACGTTACCATTAGTAGTAACATTAAACTTATTTTCAGTGTTTTTTTCATGTTCAACATTTATTAATTATCCACAGTTATTGCTACCGCAGTAAGTTGTGAGTTTACCTTTAAATCGTATTTATCCAACGCGCCTTTATTTAATTCGAATTTTTGTTTACTCTCCACCACAGTAAAGTTTATTGGAGATCCTTGCTTTGCCAAACCTGGTTTTTCAGTAACCAATAGTGTACTCTTCCCTTTTATTTTTCCAAGAATTTCAGAAAGCGAATAGTTTGCATCTGGGGTAACATAAAGAATATGACACTTATTAGCATCGCTCAAAGAAGTCATTAGTTTAACCTCAAAATCCTGATTACTACCAGATTTTTTTGAAGCGGCAAGATCATTAAGTTTAGAAACCAATGATGGTGAACTCCCCACAACTCCTATTACAAACTTTCCTGTTTTATACTTATCAGGCCACTCTATGTATTTAGCAAAGCTGTAGAAATATATTGCCTTTGTTTTTGCAACAGTATCCATCTTCGGGTCAACTTGAACGAAGCCCGAAGAGAGAACAACAAAAGCAAATATGAATATTAGTTTTTTCACCTCTTATTTTAATTGGTTTGGATTAATTCAAAAATTAGACCAAAACAATTTGAATTGCAAATATACATTTTTTTGCCCATAAAAATCAAAAAAATGTGGTTGAATTTTTATTGCAATTGCTATAACCTTAAAAGTTTTATCCTTTTACTAAATGATTTTCCTATTTTTGTTAAAACCATTTCTGCATTGCATTCAGCACAACTATACGAATTAGACGACAATGCCCTTATTTCCCATTACAAGGAAACAGAGAACAATGCCGTTATTGGCGTTTTGTTTGAACGCTATACTCACCTTGCCTTTGGAGTTTGCATGAAATACCTAAAAAGCGAACAGGAAAGTAAAGATGCGGTTATGCAGATTTTTGAAAAACTTATTACGGACCTCCTAAAACATGAAGTGCAAACTTTTAGATTTTGGCTACATACTGTTTGCCGCAATCATTGCTTGATGCAATTGAGGGCAGAGCAATCTTTAGGCGAGAAAAAAAAGGAATTCAAAAAAGATTTGCCAATTATTATGGAAAATCATTCCATGGCACATCATATTCAAAAAGAAATTGAATTAAAGCATTTATCAGAGGCAATTAAAAGTTTAAAAGATGAGCAGAAAATTTGCGTTGAATTATTTTATTTAAAAGAAAAAAGCTATCAGGAAGTAGCTGAAATAACAGGATTTTCGCTACTCAATGTAAAAAGTTATATACAAAACGGAAAAAGAAATTTGAAACTATTTTTAGAAAAGAAAAATGAATTCAGAACTACATAAAAATATTTTTTCAGAAACCGAATGTTTAAGAGAACAACAAATGTTCGATTACATTGACGGAAAACTAAGTGCTTCTGAAGAACATAAAGCAGAAAGGCATTTAATTGACTGCGAATTATGTTCTGATGCTTTGGAAGGGTTGAGAATGGTTCAAAACAGAGGTGTTATTTCTGAAACAAAACATGAAGTTAAAAAGCTCATTTTAAATCCTGAGAAAAAGAAAAACTATTATACTTACTACGCTATTGCCGCTTCTGTAGTAGTTGTTTTTGGCTTGTGGTTTATCTTTAATCCCGCAAAAGAAGATATCTCTAAAAATATAGCTGAAGTAAAAACATTGAATGATTCATCAAAGCAAATTGCAGAAACAAATACGGTTGTTTTAGAAAATAAAAACACAGACTCAACACCTCTGATAGTAAGCAAAACAAATAGAGTTGAAATTGCTATGAATGAAAGAAAAGTAGATAAAAAGAAGAAGGAAGATATTATGCAACTTAATGCGATTGTTCCAACAGAAGAAAAAACGGCAACAACCACTGGTGATGCAGCAGCATCAGGAATTGCTTTAGCAAAAGACGAAGAAGTTTCAAAACCATTAACTGCAAGCGAAGCAGAACCATCGATGGCTGTAAAAAGTTCAAGAGCGGAAGAAGATGTGGTATTAAGAGATGATGCAAAAGAATCTGTAAAA
>CAYPEC010000090.1:0-4965 GCA_964409625.1 uncultured Bacteroidia bacterium
ATCATATTTCTATGGCTGGTCCATGGTTAAAGTTCCGCGGACATTTAGATAATATTTCTAACAACATGTTGATTGGTGCAGTAAATGCATTCAACGAAAAAACAGATAATGTAAAAAATCAATTGACAGGTTCATACGATTCGGTTCCAAAAGTGCAACGTTCATACAAAGCTCAAAACATTGGTTCTATTGTGGTAGGAGATGAAAATTATGGCGAAGGAAGTTCAAGAGAACACGCAGCTATGGAGCCAAGACACCTTGGAGTTCGTGCAGTTTTGGTAAAATCTTTTGCTCGTATTCACGAAACAAACTTGAAGAAACAAGGTATGTTAGGTTTGACTTTTGCCAATAAAGAAGATTACAACAAAATTAAAGAAGACGATACTATTGATATTCTTGGTTTAACTTCTTTTGCTCCAAACACTCCATTAACATTAGTGTTTACACACGCTGATGGAAGCAAAGATGAGATAAAAGCAAATCACACCTATAATGCTCAACAAATAGAATGGTTTAAAGCTGGTGGTGCTTTAAATATCATTCGTGCGAATGTGAAAGCATAGTTAGAGCCAAGATAAAAGACTCAAGAAACAAGATAAAGGCGGAAAATTTTCCGCCTTTCTTATTTAATCCTCATAAGTTTTAGGAACTTTAGGGTCGGTAACAATAATGTAATCGCCTTGTGTTTTAAGTGAGTACCAATCTATCGTAGGGAAAGTATCTTCCGAACCAGAAGAAATAATAAGCACTCGTGCTTTAGGGCTGTACTTTTTTAGTTGTGTTACCACTGCAAAACCTTCATCGCTATGAAATCTGCCATTCACCTGCATAATTTTTTTTGTTTTATTTTTCTTCCAATATTCTGAAATGCTATATGCCATTGTTGCATCCCATAAAGATTGCGCAACAATTAAACTAAAATTTCCCATACTCATTGCTGGAACTTTCACTTTGGCTGTATCAGTGCTTGCAGGAGTATGTCCAGAGAGTGCCATTAGCTTTTCATAATACTTTCCGCTTGCGGTATCGTAAGGCAATGGAGCAAAAAACGTTTTTGATTCTTTGGGTAAATCTAACAATGCCTTCTGCCCTTTTCTGCCTGCTAAATTGGTGTATCGGCTTGCAGCATTAGCACACACCACATGTAGTTTTTTCTCTTTAGCTAATTCAACCATAGGTCTGTAGTCTCTGTAATTTTTCCAAGTGCGAGCATCTTTCAAAAAACTTTTCTCACGAATGTGTCCACTTAAATATTCATTCATCACTGGTTGCACATCGCGTTCAAACATTTCCATCGAAAGTGCTAAGCTCTCTTTGTATGCAGCATACATCATTTCAAAAATTGTTTTTTCGAGATAATGTGTAACACTATCATTATGCTCTTCACCATAAAAAAGCACATCATAGTTTTTCATATCAGCAATCACATCATTCAGCGTAACTTCTTTTCCTTGCTTCACCGAATAAATGCGGTAATTATTTTCTGAAAGTTTTTCCTGAGCTATAATAGCTGTGCTGATGAGCAAACAAAGAGATGTAATTATTTTTTTCATGGGATAAAGATTGATGTTTAGAGCAAGATAAGTGTTTTATTTTTATTAAAATACATCTTAACAAATATAGTATGGAATACACAAAGTTATTTTCAATATTTTTGTAAAACTATGAAAGCATACAATCCGAAAGAGTGGAGTAATCTTATTTTTCATTTTCACAAATCAGATACCTTTAGAATGCTTATTCCTGCAATGATAGGATTGGTTATCTATTCTTCTACCCTTTGCTATCTTGAAGCAGAATTACACGTAATCAAATTAAGAAGCACTACTGTTTTACACTCCATACTTGGATTTGTAATATCATTGCTTTTGGTTTTTAGAACAAATACTGCCTATGAAAGATGGTGGGAGGGTCGAAAAATATGGGGAGAGCTGGTTAATAACAGCCGAAATCTAATGATGAAAATAAATGCTTTTTTGCCTGATGATAAATATTCGGACAAAAATGATTTTAGAATTCTAATTAGTAATTATGCTTTTGCATTAAAGGAGCATTTAAGAGGAGGATTTAAATCGGAACAATTAGAAGAACATTCCGTTTTAAAGAATGAAGAACTAAAACAATACAACCATATCCCCAATAAAATAGCTCAGCAATTATATGTAGAAGCAGAAAAGCTAAGACAGGAAGGAATTTTATCTGACGAAAAATTAATTATTCTGAACGAAGAGATGAAGTCTTTTACAAACATTGCAGGGATGTGCGAAAGAATTAAATCTACTCCTATTCCATACTCATACAGTACTTTTATAAAGAGGATGATTTTTTTGTATATAATTACCTTACCTTTAGGATTAGTAGATGATTTTAAATGGGCTACTGTACCTATGGTGCTATTTGTTTTTTATGCCTTTGCTGGCTTGGAACTCATTGCTGAAGAAATTGAAGACCCTTTTGGAAAAGAAGACAATGATTTACCTACCGATTTCATAGCAGAGAATATCAAGAAAAATTTGACTGAGATAATTAAGAAAAAGTAAAAAAGTATTATGAAAAAATTAACAAGCATTTTAGTTTTAGCACTTTCGTTTTTATTCTCAACTGCGCAACCTCAGCAAAGAGTAAAGACTCCAGAAGAAAGAGCAAAGCATCGCTCTGAAATGATGCAAAAAAACTTAGGGCTTACAGATGTTCAAAAATCAAAAATTTATTCTCTGCTTGTAAAAAAACAAGCAGAAGCTAAAGCTATAAGAACTGCTTATGGCAACAGCAAAGCAGATTTTAACAAAGCTATGGTTCCTGTAAAAAAATCATATAAAGAAGAATTAAAGAAAATACTTACTCCTGCTCAGTTTGAACAAATGAAAGCAAATGCGAAAAAAGCTTCAGCAAAAAAGCCAGTGATGAAAAAAGCAAAACGAATTCCTGAAAATGGAAGTCCTGATATTGATGAATTAGAAAAAGAGTAAATCTTTACACCAAATCAACATCAGCATAAACCCTTACTGAACGATAGGTTGGTAAAGTTTTAAATTCCGTTAAGCAATCATTGATTATTTTTTTAGCATTCGAAACGGAGGATTCGCGTTCAACCTTAATTAAAATCTTTTTCAAATAATTATTCCGAATCTTTCCTATCAAAGGTTTTTGAGGTCCTATAACTCTATTTCCTAACTTCTTTTTAAGCATCAATGACAAATGCTCCGAAGCAGCATTTATATCATCACTACTTTTATGAAGCATCGTTAATTCAATCAACTTATAAAATGGAGGGTAATGAAAGTTTTTTCTATCAATAATTTGTTGTTTATACATTCCATCATAATTATTCGTTAAAACATGAGTAATTACTTCATGCGAAGGGTTTTTTGTTTGAATAATTACTTTCCCTCTCTTGTGCTTACGTCCTGCCCTACCACTCACTTGCATCATTAGCTGAAAGCTACGCTCATAAGAACGAAAATCAGGAAAATTCATCATGCTATCGGCATCTAAAATTCCGACCATTGCCACATGGTCAAAATCCAAACCTTTTGTTACCATTTGGGTTCCAACCAAAATATCAATATTCTGCGATTCAAAATCATGAATAATTTGTTGATGCGCATATTTAGAACGCGTAGAATCTAAGTCCATTCTATGTATTCGTGAGTTTGGAAAAAATATTTGTAATTCTTCTTCAATTTTTTCAGTTCCAAAACTTTTCATTTGCATGTATGTTCCTCCACAAGCACTACACACAGAAGGTGGCGTAGTGGTATATCCACAATAATGACAAATCATTTGTCCTGTTGATTTATGCAAGGTCAAACTCACATCACAATTTTTACATTGCGGAGTCCATGCGCAATTATCACATTCTAAATAAGGAGCAAATCCTCTTCTGTTTTGAAACAAAATAATCTGCTCCTTATTGTCGAGAGCCAATTTTATGTTATCTAACAAAACACTTGAAAAATGTGATTTCAACAGCTTTTTTCTTTTCTCCTCTTTAACATCTGCAATAATAATTTCTGGCATTTGAATATCTCCAAATCGTTTGGTCATTTCTACTAATGCATATTTATTTTCCGAAGCATTGTAAAAACTTTCAACAGATGGGGTTGCTGAACCAAGTATTGTTTTTGCTTTATGAAATTGCGCTAATACAATTGCAGAATCTCTTGCATTGTAGCGGGGCGCTGGCTCATGCTGCTTATAAGAAGTATCATGCTCTTCATCAACTATTATTAATCCAAGATTACTAAAAGGTAAAAACAAAGCAGAACGAGCTCCTAAAATAATTTGGGATTTTGGATTTGCGATTTCGGATTTAAAATTCGCTATATTTTTATAAACTTCTACCCGTTCATTTTCATTAAATCTGGAATGATAAACCCCTACAGAATCACCAAAATATTTTCTTAATCGATTAATAATTTGAGTTGTTAACGCTATTTCAGGCAAAAGATACAATACTTGCTTACCCTCTGAAATAGCTTTTTCAATCAACTTAACATATACTTCTGTTTTTCCACTTGAAGTAACGCCATGCAATAAAACAACATCTTTTATTTCAAATGCTTCATTGATTTTTGTTAATGCGTTGGTTTGATATTCGCTTAACTCCTTAATTACTTCGGAGGCAGAAGATTTAGCAAATCGTCCAATTTCTTTTTCTTCCAGAACAAAAATATTTTTCTTAGCCATAGATTTTAAAGCAGAATCACTTGCATTGGAATGTTTTAGCAACTCTGATTTTGAAACTTCAACATCATTCGATTCGTTAACACTATCAATACTTTTAGATGTTAATTTCAAAAAAGCTAAAAGAATTTCTAATTGTTTAAATGCTTTTTTTTCCAGTTGAGGAATAAGCTTGTTTAAGAAATCAGATTTTTTTGCTTGAGGAGAAAGTTTTACAAAAGTTTCTACTTTGGGTTTAAATTTTTCTTTTAGCTCTTCATAAATTAAAACAAAACCTTT
>CAYPEC010000091.1:0-4872 GCA_964409625.1 uncultured Bacteroidia bacterium
AAAAACATTTTAATATTCTCAAATTTATTTCTGAAGACGAGCACTCCAAAAAAATAAGCGGCTGTTACAAACCATAACCTGGAAAGAAAATATTTAAAAGAAACCAAAGGCATTGAACTTGAAAAACAAGTAATAAATATCCAGATAAGATTTAATGCAATGGCAACAGTTAAAGGATGAGAGAAAAACTTTTTCTCCAATTTCATATTTATCACCAAATTGAAAAGATAAATAACCATTATACCAATAAGAATTGGCTCTGTAGGTAGGTTTAAACCAAAACCACTATCGGCAGTTTTGATTTCCAAAGACAGAGGAGTAAAGAAAACAGCTAAAAGAAACAGCTTATCAATCGAAAAAATTGCAAGCAATAAAAATAAAATAACAGCAGGTAAAAGCGAAAAATAATAGAAATCAAATGAAATAAAGACCACATTGATTAACGCAAAAACCAAAGCAGCAATGACCCACTTTCTATCTTCGATTTTATTAAACAAGTTATTATAAAATTTCTTGTTTGATGGAACTATATTTCTCTTTAATAATAAGCAGAAGTATCGTCATTGCCAGTGCTGCCAAAACAGATAAGCCAACCACTAAAGATTTAACTGGGTATGATTTTTTATCTGCCGCAGTTGCCTTATCAACCACAAATTTGAAGGGTATATTGTTATTAATATTTACAGCGAATGTTTCCTTCTTTCTTAAGTATATATTTTTTCGAGTTCTTAACTCCATATATATATCTTTCAATGACTGATAATTTGTTCCATATCTCTCTAAGTCTTTCATTTTTGCTTCCAGTTGCTTAGCTCCACTTTGGTTTCCAGCTGCAATTGCTTTCGCATATCCTTTTGAGTATGCTTCTACTTGAGTGAAGTAATCATAAACTCCAACTCCCATTAATTTTGTCAAAGTATCTTCAACTATTTTAAGTTCGTTATCCGTTGCTAATAATTCCTTTTCAACTATTTCAAGAGCGCTCTTAGAGCGACCTAAAATCATTGCATTTCTAACTGAATCTACTTGAGCTACTATTTCATTTGCGATCAATGCTGCAGTATCAGGATTGATGTCCATCACATCAATCTTTACAGAATAGTATTCTGTTTTTTTAACAGAAATATTACTGCTATATGCATACATGAAATAGGTTTTTCGATATGGGTCATCTTCCTTTATTTCGTAGTGCTTATATAGATTTAATTGCTTTGCAACACGCTCTTTCAAATCATCACTTTCTAAAATTTGCACCAAACGCTCCAACTCTTCGGGTCTTCCAAACTCAACAAAATCAAGATAATTATTTGTATTATCATCTAAAACAAATTTGGAAGTGGAGAGGCTATTTGCTGGAAAAAGTATAGCGGTAGATTTGTATTTTGGTTTAATAATAAACGAAGCAATGGAAGAAATAAGAGCCGCAAAAATGACTACATAAATAATAGGCTTCCTGTTTCGATACAAAAAAGAAATTACGTTTAATGTTTGGTTTTCGGTTTTCATTTGTGTGCTATTTTTATCCATATTTCAGTATTCTTAACATTGATTTTATATTTAACAGCCTTATTGCAAATGCCCATAAACCAGAAAGCGCAATCATTATCACAAAATTTATCATCCAAGTGAAATTGAAAAAGAGGGATGCGTAATTAATAAAGATTACCCCAGCAGTAAATAAAATGAGCATGGTTAAAAGACGGTAATTAACGCGAAATTTGAATTTATATTGTGCAATAATAATTTGCGAAATAGCCATACCAAATTGGGTAATTATGCTTGCCATTGCCGAACCAAAAACTTTGTAGTGTGGAATAAGAATAATATTTAATGCAATGTTTACAACCATTCCACATGCTGCCATGATATTTAATTGTTTTAAGTTCCCATTTGCTGTAAGCAGCGTTCCAAAAATGTAAGTCATGGAAATAGCCATAAAGCAAGACATCAGCATTCCGAAAATAATACTAGAATCTTCTATGTGCTCCTTATACATCAATTCCATTAGGTTTTTACCATAGAATATACAACCCGCAGCTACTATTATTCCTGGAATAAGCAATAAAATTACGGATGTCTTCACCAATTGCTCAACAGATTCTTTATACTTAAGCATTCTCGAAAACATGGGCAAAAGAATAATTGAAAACAAGTACGCTATCATATTTGCAGCATCTAGCAATCGGTATGCTTGAGCATAAATTCCTGACTGTTCTTTTCCATCGGGCAGCATTTTTTCCAACATTACGCTATCTATTCGATTATAAAAAGTCATAAGTAAAACCAATACCGCAAAAGGAAAACTTTTTTTCAAAATCATTAGTGCAAATGGCAAACTGAATGTGAGTTTTACTTTAGGAATGTTTTTTATTACCACAACAAAAGCAATTAACGCAGTTATTAGATAGGCAACTGCTTGAGCATACATATACCAAAGCACATCAAACTTTTCATTAAGCACATTTCCCCATAATAATAGCGCACAAGTAGCAATCATGATGGTTCTATCTAAAATTGAAACAACACTATCTGTTTTAAAAAGATGAAGTGCTGTAAGATTAGACCGTAAGTACAAAACGAAAGAAATCAGGAATTGATTAAATCCTAGAATTAATAAAATTTTAATTTCCCTAAAATCATAACCCCAAACAATACCACATAAAGCAGCAATGAAAATATACGCTACTGCTAAAATAAATTTCAGAACTATTAAACTCGAAAAGTGCTTTGTAAGCAAATGATTATTTTGAGCAATATTTTTATTGTTAAAATTTGTTATTCCTAAATCCAGTAGGATATTTAAAAGGAAAGTGAAATTGAAAAGTGTAAAGTAATCTCCAAAGGCATAGGCGCCTACCTCATTCTGAACAGCTCTGTCAATACCAAGTATCCAAAAGGGCTTGATAAGAAGGTTCAGAAAAAGCAATAAAGCTAAGTTTGTAACAAACTTTTTTTGCATGAGGCAAATGTAATCGAATTTATTTTCCGATAACCTTCAATTCTTTCAATTGCTTAATATCTTTGTTCCATTAAAATGATTGCCAAAGACAGAATATTATTTGCCCTTTCTGCTTTTTATTCAAAGCTAATCAATGGCTTTAAGAATCCTTCAGCGCTTAGTTTTCAAAATATTTTAGTAATAAAAATGGATGATATTGGTGATGTGGTAAATGCTTCGCATGTATTTGCCCTGCTTAAAAACTCGCATCCCAATTCAAATATTACAGTTTGGTGCAAACCTTCAACCAAAGAACTTTTTGAATTTAATCCGAGCATTAAAAAAGTTGTAACTGATAAAAAAGACTTAGAAAAAAAATACGATTTGATTATCGAGCTAAGAGGAAATTTAGAAACGATAAAATATTGCCTTACTCATCCTCCAAAATTATTTTTAAGCAGAGGACAAGTTCGGCTAAAAAACAAATTTGCGGGAGGACAAAAACATGAAATAGATACAAATCTTCAAATTATTGAACCTGTTTTAAAACATAAGCATGAAAACATCACGCTTGAAATATTTTTTGATGAAACTAACAAGCAAAAAGCAACTAATTTTTTAAGCAAAAATTTCATTTCGCAGTTTGCAATTTTACATACGGGTTCTAAAAAAGAATTAAAAAAATGGTCTTCAGAAAAATATATTCAATTGGCTGAGTACCTTAAAAAATCAAAATCTCTAGACATTATTTTCATTGGAGATAATTCCGAAAAAATGCAAATTGAAAAAATGCAGAAAAATATTTCTTTCCCTACATTTTCTGTTGCTGGAGATTTTTTATTACTTGATTTTGCTGCGCTGGCAAGTAAAGCAAAACTTTTTGTAGGTAACGATAGTGGACCCATGCATATAGCTGCTGCTCTCAATATTCCTACTCTTGGGCTTTTCGGACCAGGACCCGAAAAAATATTTTATCCTGTTGGCAAAAAAGCTAATGTTGTACATCATATTTTGGAATGTAATCCCTGCGACCAAATTCATTGCAAACATCCTACAAATACATGTATGAATAGAATTATGCTGAATGAGGTAATTGAGAAAATTGAGAAATTAATGACTTAAAATTCCCCCTTATAAAGGGGGGTGTGAAAGCAAGTGTGTTGCAGGTGGATTTAATTTCACTGAGCGCAGAACAAGCAAAGAAGTGAAGCAATCTCCATGCTAAGAAAAAAGATGCTTAAAAAATATTTCGATAGAAAATTAATAGAAGCCGGATGCGATGAAGCAGGTAGAGGTTGCCTTGCTGGTGCTGTATTTGCTGCCGCTGTTATACTACCAAAAAAATTCAAAAACAATTTCCTTGACGATTCTAAAAAACTAAGCGATAAACAAAGAAAAGAATTAAGACCTATTATTGAACAAGAAGCTATTACCTACGCTGTAGGCATTGTTTCGCAAAAAGAAATTGATAAAATAAATATTTTAAATGCTTCCTTCTTAGCTATGCACCGAGCTTTGCAGCAATTAAAAGAACAACCAGAGCTTATTTTGGTAGATGGAAATCGTTTTAAAAAGTATGAAAACATACCCCATGAGTGTATTATAAAAGGCGATGGCAAATACCTCTCCATAGCTGCTGCATCTGTGCTTGCAAAAACATACCGTGATGATTATATGGATGCCCTGCACGAAAAATATCCCGAATACAATTGGCTAAACAATAAAGGTTATGGCACACTCACTCACCGCAAAGCCATTGAACAATTTGGTATTACCCCTTACCACCGAAAATCTTTTCAGCTTTTACCTTCTCAGTTGGAGTTGGAATTTTGAAATTCCAACTATTGACTTTCTAAAAAAAATCAAATACCTTTACGACAACAAGTTTTAACAAACGCTTAATAGCAATTAAAACTGCTTTAAGCTAATCGTTA
>CAYPEC010000092.1:0-2322 GCA_964409625.1 uncultured Bacteroidia bacterium
TCTTCAACTTCAAATACTACAACATCGTTTTCACGAATTGTTTCTTTTAATCCTGACGAGTGAACAAAAATATCTTGTCCGCTTGATTCATCCTTAATAAATCCAAAACCTTTAGTTTCATTAAAGAATTTCACTGTTCCTTTTTTCATTGTTTGTTGTTTTTAATTGTTATTATTTATTGTTATTACGAGTACTCACTTTTTTAAGAATATGGATGTGCCGAAACATCTATATTTTTCTTGATTAATTTATGTATGTCTTTTAAATACGACATTTCTTCTGAAGCACAAAAAGACATTGCTATTCCTGATGAACCAGCCCTACCTGTTCTTCCAATACGGTGAACATAGGTTTCTGCTTGTTCCGGAATCTCAAAATTAATTACGTGCGATAGTTTATCTACATCAATTCCGCGAGAAGCGATATCAGTTGCTACCAACACACGAATTGTTCTGTTTTTAAATCCTTTCAAAGCTCTTTCACGAGCATTCTGAGATTTATTTCCATGAATGGCTTCTGCTTTTATTCCTTCACGAATAAGTTCTTTTACTACTTTATCTGCTCCATGCTTGGTACGAGTAAATACTAAAGCATTTTCAACTGCATTTCCTTTTAAAAGATGTTTTAGTAACAATCGCTTATTCTCCTTCTTTACATAATAAACAGATTGCTTAACAAGTGTTGCTGTTGAAGAAACAGGTGTTACAGCTACGCTCACCGGATTTTGAAGTATGGTGTTAGCCAATTTCATTATATCAGGAGCTGCGGTTGCAGAGAAAAATAAAGTTTGTCTTTTTACAGGAAGTTTTAAAATAATTCTTTTTATATCGTTAATAAAGCCCATGTCTAACATACGGTCAGCTTCATCTAACACAAAATATTCTATGTTGTTAAGTTTTATGTGTCCTTGTTGCATTAAATCAAGTAACCTACCTGGAGTTGCAATAAGAATATCTACTCCTTTTCTCAAAGCAGCAACTTGTGAGTGTTGAGAAACGCCACCAAATACAATTGCGTGAGAAAGTCCTAAGTTGCATCCATAACCTCCAAAGTTCTCGCTAATTTGTGTAGCTAATTCTCTAGTAGGAGCAAGAATAAGTGCCTTAACACCTCTATTTGATTGTTTTTTTAAAGTTAATAATTGAAGGATAGGAAGAGCAAATGCTGCTGTCTTTCCTGTTCCTGTTTGTGCGCACCCGAAAATATCTTTACCTAAAAGTATATGAGGAATTGATTGTTCTTGAATTGGTGTGGGTTGTGTGTACCCTGTCTTATCAATAGCCGAAAGTAATGGCTGGATAAGTTTTAAATCTGAAAATGTCATTAATTGTTTAAAATTGTTTTATTGTTTTAAGGCATACAACATGTATGCATTTTTGTTTTTTTAACTTACTAAGAAAAGTGTAAAATTTATCGAATTGCAATTGTTGGTATTTACAAACAGATTGTGATACAATCTTCTATTGAAGTGGGTCAAAGGTAATCAAAATATCGACACTACAACATATTGAAAGAAAATAAATGAATAAACAAGGATGTTTTAGTCCCTTAAATCTACCACTTCAACCCCTGGGTGGGCTTTTGCATCAAAGGCAAATATATTGTCTTTCATGTCTGTATTAGGGGCAAATTTCTTAATCTTGTAGGTATAAGTGCTTCCATCTTTCATATTTAAAACTATCTCGATTACTTGTTTTTTCACTTTATCTATTACAAGTTTTACGGTATGAAACTTCTTTTTATCTGGATTGTTTGGAAATAGATTAATTATTTGAACTGCAATTCCATTTCGGAACTCTTCTTTATCATATTTGTATTTAAATCCTTTTTCATAAACGGTAAAAATAGAAGCTGGACTAATATTATCATCAGAAGCCGGAGTAACATCATTTACCTGAACCTCTTTTGCATCTTTTAAATATGTCCAAACGGTTTTCCCATCCGAGTATATTTCTTGCCCTTTTATTGTGAGTTTGTATTTTTCACCTTTCATCTGAATTGCTCCAGTTTGAGTTTCAGTCTTTTTTTCGCGAGTTAGAATGGTGAAAGTAAATTCGGCTTTAATGGTGTTATATCCTTTTGTTTTTACGCTTAAGTCATCAAGAATAGCTTTTGCTTTTTTATCTATAGGTTCTTGAGCATAAATAGCTCCGGCTAAAATCAGGGATGATATCGTTGCTAAAATCTTTCTCATACATTCGGTTTTTGGGTTTCTTTGCTCAGAGAATTCAAAAACTGTTCCAAACTAAGGGTATCTTTAATAAGAACGTCTCTGGCTTTGCTGCCTGTAAACTGACCTACTATGCCAGCGGCTTCTAATTG
>CAYPEC010000092.1:2422-4839 GCA_964409625.1 uncultured Bacteroidia bacterium
GTTACGAACTGCTGCTTCTTTAAGCAATTCATAACGATTATCCATTTCTATACACAAAGAGTTTAAAGTATTAATCACCTTTTTTGTATCGGTGATAATAGCTTCTTCTGTATCTGGTAATTTAGCAAGATAGTGTTTCTCTATTTTGTTGAATAGTGTTAATTCTACTTTTTTAGGGTCGATTAAAACAAATTTTATTTGCGAAGGATGTTTTTTGTAAAGAAGGGAAACGAGTATTGCATTTAATCCAACTGATTTTCCTTGACCTGTAGCACCTGCCATTAAAAGGTGAGGCATCTTTGCTAAATCTGCAATATATGTTTCGTTTGAAATTGTTTTACCAAGTGCAATTGGCAAATCCATTGTTGAGTTTTGAAATTTATCTGAAGCCAACAATGTTTTCATTGGAACCATTTCAGGATTTTGGTTTGGCACTTCTATACCTATTGTTCCTTTACCTGGAATAGGTGCAATAATTCTGATTCCTAAAGCTGATAAACTTAGCGCGATATCGTCTTCTAAGTTTTTTATTTTCGAAATACGAACTCCTGCTGCTGGAATAATTTCATAGAGCGTAACTGTGGGTCCAATGGTTGCTTTTATTTTTTCAATTGCAATATTGTAATCGCTAAGTGTTTTTACAATCTTATCTTTATTTGCATTTAGTTCTTCGGCATTTACGCCTCCATCTTTTGATGGATAGTTTTCTAGCAAATCTAAAGTAGGCATTTGAAAAGATGAAAGGTCAAGTGTTGGGTCATACTCTCCTAATTCAAAAACTTCACTTTCGATTTTCGTTTCAGCACTTTCATCTATTTCAGTGTTTTCAGTTTCGGTTTGTTCTACTGTAAACTGAACGCCATCTTCTGATTCTGCTTCAACTTTCTCTTCTATTGTGGTTGATAATTCTACCGCAGGTGCTTCCTTTTTAATTTCTTCTTCTTTGTTTGGAGCAATTTCCAGCTCCAATGATGATGGAGGAACTACAACCTCATCATCTTCGTCTTCTTCAATCAATGTGTTTTTTAAAACAGGTTCTTCGTTTGGAGTTAATGCTTCTTCTTGCATTTCAATTTCATCTTTCTTGAAAAAATTAAAAGAGGTATTGAACATTACTACCATAAATACAAGTGCCGAAAAAATTAACAATGCACCTGTTCCTATCTTTCCAATTAAATCATTAAGGGTTTGAGCCATAGTGTAGCCCCAAGTTCCACCGATATAAAAATAAGAATCAGCGAAAACAAATCCGGCTGCAATGGAAGTAAAGATTAGTGCAAAAAAAGATATCTTAAATGTTTTTACAATTGGAAGAATTGAAATGTTTGATAAAAGTTTTAATCCTACAACTGAAAGCAGCAAGACAAATATAAAAGATGCAAGACCAAATCCTTCGTGAATAAATTTGTGCGAAACAATTGCTCCTAATTTCCCCAGCCAGTTGTCAACTTTTATTTGGGATGAAATTAATTCGGAAAAAGAACCGAGAACTTTATCTTGGTCAACCTGCCAAGTGAAAAGGAAAGATGCGAAAGCAAAGAGAAGATATGCTGCAAAGAGTAAACAAGTAAGTCCTGTTACTTTATGTAAGCGTTCATCTTTGAGAAATGAGAAAGCATTTTCAAATCTTTCTACAAAAGAGGGTTTTGTGCTTTTTTCTTTTCTCTTGGGCTTTTCTAACTTTTCTGCAACTTCAATTTCATCATCTTCTTTTATAGAATTTTTGAGTTGATTTTTTTTTCTTTCTACCATGCTATTTTTTCGCCAATTAAAACTCAAAGATAATTGCGTAACGCTTTTAGCTTGAAAAGAATTGTAAAATCTATTAACCTATAATTGTGGAAAACAAATAAGGGAGAAAACTTCCTACTTTATTCTTAGGTATTCGTGATTGTATCTATCGCCACCAGCAACAAAAACAGGGATGATGGTTATCATGGAAATTCCCATTCCGCCTGAATTAAAAATAACAAGGTTATAGTCTTTAGATAATCCTATGTAATTCAAATGTTCTGTAAATGTCCATATAGGACCAAATATCATCTCAGCATTGAGTTTTCTTTTTACTCTAAAATATCCGTTCTTGAATTTACCTTTTAAGTTTAGCGTTTTTACAAGAACATCATTGTGGTTTAATTTCAATGCTATTCTATTTGCACTTATAGGACTAATTTCTACTGTGTATTGTTTTTGTTTAGTACCAATAGTATCGTTTCTGAAGTTGCGATAAAGCGTGTGGTAGTATTTAGAAGTATCAATAGGAGAGTTAGCGTATGAACCTTTTAGCTTTTCATAATCAGTAGCAGTTAATTCTATATCCATTCCCTTTCTTGCTTTTAAATTAACCGTACTGCAAGACGAAAAAAATAAAATAAAAAATAATGCAACTAAAATTTGTTTCATTTAATAACTAAAGG
>CAYPEC010000093.1:0-3623 GCA_964409625.1 uncultured Bacteroidia bacterium
AGAGACAATAATTGCTATAATGATACTTGGATAACCTTCTTTATGAATCATGTTTTTAAAATTTGTTCAAATATATATTAAAAAAAAGAGCCACCTTTTAGGTAGCTCTTTGATGTATAAAAATTTAATTGTTAGAAATGACCTCTGTAGTGTATGCCTTTCTCAATTTTCTTTAATGCTGTGATGTATGCACCAATACGCATAGATGTTTTGTATTGCTGTGCATTGTACCAAACAGAATCAAACGCTTTTTCCATTGAAGCATCTGCTTTTGTGTTTACTTCATCTTCTGTCCAATAGTGTCCATATTTATTTTGAACCCACTCGAAATAAGAAACAGTAACGCCACCACCATTTGCTAAAATATCTGGTACAACTACAATTCCTTTGTCTGTTAAAATTTTATCTGCTTCACTAGTTGTTGGTCCGTTAGCACCTTCAATAATTAGTTTTGCTTGAATGTTGTGTGCTATTGCTTCTGTAATTACGTTTTGGATAGCAGCAGGAACAAGAACATCAACTTTGCAAGTAAGTAGTTGCTCGTTTGAAATTTCTTCTCCTCCTTTAAATCCTTTTAATATTCCACCATTTGTTTGAACATATTTTAATGCTCCATCAACATCAATTCCTTTTTCATTGAAAAATGCAGCAGTATGGTCAGATATTGCTAAAATTTTAATTCCTTTTGAAGCTAATAATCTTACAGCATGCGATCCTACGTTACCAAAACCTTGAACAGCTGCAGTTGCAGTTTTTCTGTCCATTCCAGTTTTTTTCATCGCTTCAATTGTAGAAACCATCACTCCTCTTCCTGTGGCAGCTTCGCGTCCTCTTGAACCACCAAGTGTAAGTGGTTTTCCTGTAATAACTCCTGGAGAATCTTCACCAACCATTTTATTGAAAGTGTTGAGTATCCATGCCATTTCACGTTTTCCTGTTCCCATATCCGGTGCAGGAATGTCTTTGTTCACTCCAAAAATATCTACCATTGATGCGGCATAAGCTTTTGTAAGTCTTTCCAATTCGCCTACACTCATTTTCTTAGGGTCACATTTAATACCGCCTTTTGCACCACCATAAGGTAAACTTGCAACAGCACATTTGAATGCCATCCAAGCAGCAAGTGCATTTACTTCATCACTATTCACATCCATTGCATAACGGATTCCACCTTTTGAGGGTCCTAAAACTGTTGAATGGATAGTTCTATATCCTTCAAAAACTTGAACTTTTCCATTATCCATCATCACAGGTAGGCTCACGCGTACTTGCTTTTCAGGATTTCTTAATATTAAAGAAGCATCTTCTGATAATCCGTAAATTTTAGCAGCAGAATCTAATCTTGCTAATACTGCATCAAACATACTGTCGTGTTGTGCTTGTCCTTTCATAGCTGGGGCTTTAGGTGTTTTAACTTCGTTACTCATATTGAGATTGTTTTTTATAAAGTCGCCAAATTTAGGAAAATATATTTATACCGAGAAAAGATTGTAGATGAGTAGTATTTGCTTGCTAATGAAGGGCTAAGAAAAGCGTACCAACATCAAATAAGAGAATACAAAGGGTGTGGAGAGTAATAAACTATCAAAACGGTCTAAAATACCTCCATGGCCAGGTAAAATATTACCTGAATCCTTCACGTTTTTGCTTCTCTTGTAAAGCGATTCAACTAAATCGCCTAATGTTCCTATTACAACTAAAATAAAGGCAATAACCATCCAGTCAATTAATCTTAAATCAGATAAATATTTGGAAACAACAAAAGCAACTATAAAACTAAACACAGCTCCTCCGATACTTCCTTCCCAAGTTTTTTTTGGAGATATTCTCTCAAAAAGTTTCCTTTTGCCCATTGTTAATCCTGCTAAATAAGCACCTGTATCATTTGCCCAAAGAATTAGAAAGAACCCGAGTAAAATTTCAGAATCAAAGAAAGTGCCTTCAAAAACAATGTAGTTTAAAAGCGAAAATGGTAGAGCAACATAGATAACTCCAAGAATCGTAAATGCTATATTTCTGAAGGGGTTGGTATCTTTTAGATAAAGTTCAATTATAAAAATTGAAAATAGTATAGGAATATTTATGATTAAAATTCTTTCATCAAAATATCCGATGCATACAGAGGCATTTGATAGAAAGAGTGTAATAGATAAAAGAGTTCCTGTAATTTTTTGTGGATGATTTTGTCCCTTTTCTGCAAGTGTGTAAAATTCCCAAACTCCAATGATGGTAATAATTAAGAATAATGCAATGAAAGTATTTGCCCCGAATAATATAGAGCCAATTAAGATGGTAACAAATGCGGCTCCGGTTAATGCTCGTGTGAAAAAATTATTCACTTACGTTAGAATTTTGATGTGGATTTAAATGGTCGTCAATTAAAAATACATAAATCTCTTTTGGCCCGTGTGCTCCTTGTACCAAGGTTTTTTCAATATCTGCAGTTCTGCTTGGTCCTGTAATATTTGCAATCATTGATGGCATTTCAGTTCCGTATTTCACTTTTATATATTTTAGAGCATCCTTTATGTTATGAACCAATTGAGATGTGTAAGCAACTACAATATGATAATTAGAATAAACTGGTAATCTTCTTCCTGAAGGAAGTTTAGAAGTCATAAACACGCTACCCGTTCTTGCTACCAAGCATTCGCAGCGAGTGATGCCTACATTGGCATTTATAATTTCATCTGTTTTTTCATTGAAATTAATTTTTCCATTTTTTAAAATCAACTTCAAATCATCATCGAAACAGAATACATTATCCCAGTTATGCTCATTTATAAGCGAGGATAAATTATGTACAAAATCTTCTTCGTTTACAGAAAAAACAAATTTACCATTGATGGCAGAAAATTGTTTTGCAAATACGATGTCAAGGGGTTCATTGCTTTTATGAAATACATCTGTATCGAAATCTACATTTGTAACTTCATCCGAAGCATTTTGAACGTATGCTTTCCGAATTTTCTTTAGTATTTTTTCCCTTGATGTTGTTGATTCGCTCATTACTCAAAATAACTTTAAAGGATTTTCTTGTGTTGCTTTTTCTGGGTCTTTAATTTCAGGATTATTTTTTTCTTCCTCTTTTTTCACCACACCATTAACTGTTTCGTTTGAAGTTGGTGTTTCTGGAATTTCTTTTTTGTCATCAACTATAATTATTGGCTCTGGCTCATGAGGTCTTTTCCCAAAAATTTCTTCTAAATCTTCTTTGAAAATAACTTCTTTTTCAAGTAAGCGCTCAGCAAGTTTTGTAAGTTCTGCTTTGTTTTTTAAAATAATTTCTTTTGTTTTGATGTAAGCACCTTCAATTAGTTTGCTAACCTCCTCATCAATTATTTGAGCTGTTTTTTCGCTATAAGGTTTTGTAAATCCATACTCTGATTGCCCCGTTGAATCGTAGAAACTAACATTTCCGATTTTTTCATTTAAGCCATAATAGAGTGCCATTGCATAAGCTTGCTTGGTGATTTTTTCCAAATCACTTAAAGCACCTGTCGAAATTTTTCCAAAAATAATTTCTTCTGCTGCTCTTCCGCCAAGTGCTGCGCAAATTTCATCCATTAACTGTTCGGTAGTTGTTATTTGTCTTTCTTCTGGCAAATACCAAGCAGCTCCTA
>CAYPEC010000093.1:3723-4831 GCA_964409625.1 uncultured Bacteroidia bacterium
ATATCAGCTCCTGAAAATCCAGGAGTTTGACGGGATAAAAAATCAATATCTAAATCTTTTTCTAGAGCAAGTGGCTTTAAGTGAACTTTGAATATTTCTCTTCGTTCATTTAAGTCTGGCATGTCCACATAAATTTGTCTATCGAATCGGCCTGGGCGAAGTAATGCTCGGTCGAGAATATCGGCTCTGTTTGTTGCAGCTAAAATTATTACACCGCTATTTGTGCCAAAGCCATCCATTTCAGTTAGCAATTGATTTAACGTATTTTCGCGCTCATCATTCGCACCTTGCGATACATTTCTTCCTCTCGCTCTTCCAATAGCATCAATCTCATCTATAAATATTATACAAGGAGCTTTTTCTTTTGCCTGACGAAATAAATCACGCACACGTGATGCCCCAACTCCCACAAACATTTCTACAAAATCAGAACCTGAAAGTGAGAAGAAAGGAACTTTTGCTTCGCCTGCAACAGCTTTAGCCAAAAGAGTTTTACCAGTTCCTGGGGGCCCAACAAGTAAAGCACCTTTAGGAATTTTTGCTCCAAGTGCAGTATATTTTTTAGGAGTTTTTAAGAACTCTACAATTTCTTTTATCTCAACTTTAGCTTCATCTAATCCAGCTACATCATTGAATGTAATATTTACGTGAGTGTCTTTATCATAAAGCTGAGCTTTTGATTTTCCGATATTGAAAATTTGCCCAGGGCCTCCCGAACCGCCACCGCCACCGCTCATTCTTCGCATCATAACTATCCAAATAACTACAATGATGATAAGTGGAATTAAGCCCCAAAAATTATCAAGCCAACTTGTGCGTGTATCTTTTTCAGGATAAATTCTATCAGCAGGAGGAACATCTTTTTGTGCTTCTGTTAATGACCTATCGAAACTTTCTCCGCTAAGAACTTTAATATAGAAATGTGGACCATAATTAACTCCGCTTCCAAAGCTTCTTGTTTTCACTTTTTCATATTGTGAAAGCTGAATGCTATCTTTTTTTATATATATTTCAGCGGCTTCTTCATTTACGATTACAATTTTTTCTACATGCCCTTTTTTGAGCATTGTTTCTTCAAAAAGCGGAAGTGTTACTTGTTTTGCTTCGG
>CAYPEC010000094.1:0-4827 GCA_964409625.1 uncultured Bacteroidia bacterium
CTTTGAACTTGAGCATCAGAAATATTTGTTCCTGTACCAACTGCTTCACCCTTGTGAATTACGTGAACAACAACTGGAATAGTATAAACAACTTGCATTTTCCCTGATGATGAGGCAGTGTAATTAGCAATAAAATTTTCTGCAGATTCTCTAGCTGCTCTGTAAACAGGGTCATTCTGCATTAGCCATTCGTGTTTTTGAGCCGAAAGGCATCGTTCATTTGAGCCTTCTATAGGTAGAAAAGCAGAGGGGTTACTGTTATACTCGTTTATTGTAGTAACAATTTGTGGTGTGCTATTTATTTGTATAGTTTTTTGCGCAAATCCACTTAAGGTTGTTGCAAAAATTGAAACGAGAAGTAATAGTTTTCTCATGGAGATATGATTTTAGAATTGCTAAGGTATAACTTAGTTTATGAAATTTCAAATAATGCTACAAAAATTAGACGAAATCAAAAAATGCGATGTTCAATGAAATGGAAAATGAAATTAATAATTTAGATACTTTTGTTTTATGATAGCAATTGAAAATACATTAGTGTCGGAAGATATTTTAGAGAAAAAATTTGTGTGTGATTTACTTTCATGTAAAGGAGCGTGTTGTGTGGAAGGAGCTTCAGGAGCGCCATTGGAGCAAGATGAGATAAAAATATTAGAAGAAATATTTGAGGAAGTAAAACCATACATGGATAAGGATGGAATAAAAGCAATTGAGAAACAAGGATTTTATGTGATTGATGAAGATGGCGATTTTACAACACCTTTAATAAAAGGAGCACAATGTGCTTTTGTGTATTTTGATGAAAAAAAGATTGCAAAGTGTGCAATAGAAAAAGCAAATAAAGAAGGGAAAGTTTCTTTTCAAAAACCAATTTCTTGTCATTTGTATCCAATTAGAATTACAAAAACAAAAACATACGAAGCATTAAATTATCATAAATGGAAATTATGTGCACCTGCTTGTAAAAATGGCGATGCGCTTGGCGTACGAGTGTATGAATTTTTGAAAGCCCCATTGATTCGCAAATATGGAGAACAGTGGTACGAAAAAATTGAGCAAGCGGGAATGGTTTATGAGCAAGGCAATCTGTAAAGCTTGTAAGAAGCCAATTTCAGAATATACTATTTGATTTTACTGAAATTTTTTTTCACGCTTGAGCATACGAAAATAAATTTAACATCTATCAAGAAAAAAAAATTTTATTTTCGAAAAAAAACTTGCAATTCTCGAATGCCTCGTTTGACAATGGTTTGAGAGGTATAGAAAAATTTCAACAAAAAAATTAACACGAGCAATGTTTAAAACTTAGCCCAAATGTTAATTATAAAAACTTGGTAAGAATTTTTTTTTTCCAAACATTTGTGAACCTAAAATCATAATCCGTAAGTTTTATTCAGGGATTCATCGTAAAACCTAGGTTTTACAGGGCATTTTAGCCCCTAGATTTTAGAAAAAGAGGAATAAATTTTAAAAAGATTAGAAAAATATAAAAGAAATTATGTCGCAACAAGAACCAATTTTAACAGAGAACAAAGACCGCTTTGTCTTATTTCCAATCAAGCACAGAGAGATGTGGGAGATGTATAAAAAATCAGAAGCTTCATTTTGGACTGCAGAAGAAATTGACCTTTCGCCAGATTTAGTAGATTGGCAAAGTAAATTAAATGATGATGAAAGATTTTTCGTAAAACATGTGCTTGCATTTTTTGCAGCCAGCGATGGAATTGTGAACGAAAACCTTGCAGTAAATTTTTTGCGTGAAATTCAATATCCTGAAGCTCGTTGCTTTTATGGATTTCAAGTAATGATGGAGAATATTCACTCCGAAACATATTCTTTATTAATTGATACCTATATAAAAGATCCAGTAGAAAAGGATAAACTTTTTCATGCCATTGATACTATACCTGCAGTAAAAAGAAAAGCAGATTGGGCTTTGCGTTGGATTTCAAATGGTTCTTTTGCCGAGCGTTTAATTGCATTCGCAGCTGTAGAAGGAATTTTCTTTTCAGGAAGTTTCTGCTCTATTTTTTGGTTAAAGAAAAGAGGATTGATGCCGGGATTAAGTTTTTCAAACGAACTTATTTCTCGTGATGAAGGTATGCACTGCGATTTCGCATGCTTGATTTACAATCAACTTGAAAATAAATTATCAGTAGAAAAAGTAACAGAAGTAATTGCAAATGCAGTAGAGATAGAAAAAGAATTTGTAACCGATTCGCTACCCGTTCGTTTAATTGGGATGAATGCAGAGATGATGCGCCAATACATAGAGTTTGTTGCAGATAGATTATTAGTTGCACTTCAGTGTCCTAAAATATATAATGTAACCAACCCATTTGATTTTATGGAATTAATTTCGCTTCAAGGCAAAACTAATTTCTTTGAAAAGCGAGTAGCAGAATATCAAAAAGCAGGAGTGATGGGCAATAAAGAAGACAATGTATTTAAACTCGATGAAGATTTTTAAGGTTACGGATATACAAACCAAAGAACAAAACACAATAACAATTTATAACTTCCCCAATATATGTTTGTAGTAAAAAGAGACGGCAGTCGCGAATCGGTAAAATTTGATAAAGTTACCGCACGTATTCAAAAGCTTTGTTATGGTCTTGAGCCAACACACGTTGATTCAGTAAAGGTAGCCATGAAGGTGATTGAAGGAATTTACGATGGAGTAACCACCAGCGAATTGGATAATTTAGCGGCAGAAGTAGCGGCTTCATTAACTACCAAACACCCTGACTACGCTCAACTTGCAGCAAGAATTGCCGTTTCGAATCTGCATAAAAATACCGAAAAGTCATTCTCTAAAACAATGGAGAATCTTTACAATTATATTGATCCCAAAACAGGAAAGAAAGCTCCTTTGATTGCAGATGATGTTTTTGAAATCATCAAAAAAAATGCACACGAATTAGATTCAAGTATTATTTATGATCGTGATTTTGGATATGATTATTTCGGATTTAAAACACTTGAGAGAAGTTATTTATTGAAAATTTCAGGAGAAATTGCAGAGCGTCCTCAACACATGTTGATGCGGGTTTCGGTTGGTATACACAAAGATGATATTGCTTCAGCAATAGAAACATATAATTTAATGAGTGAACGTTGGTTTACACATGCAACTCCTACTTTATTCAACGCAGGAACTCCAAAGCCACAAATGTCTTCATGCTTCTTAATTCAATTAAAAGAAGATAGCATAGATGGAATTTACGATACATTAAAAAATTGCGCAAAAATTTCTCAATCAGCCGGAGGAATAGGATTAAGCATTCACAATGTACGTGCTACAGGATCATACATCAGAGGAACAAACGGAACATCAAATGGAATTGTTCCAATGCTTCGCGTATTTAATGATACTGCTCGTTATGTTGATCAAGGAGGAGGTAAGCGTAAAGGTTCATTTGCAATTTACCTTGAACCATGGCATGCAGATGTTTTTGATTTTCTAGATTTAAGAAAAAATAATGGAAAGGAAGAAATGCGTGCACGTGATTTATTTACTGCATTGTGGATTCCAGATTTGTTCATGAAGCGCGTAAAGGCAAATGAAGAGTGGTCGCTTATGTGTCCAAATGAATCTCCAGGATTATCCGATTGTTATGGAGAAGCATTTGAAAAATTATACCAGCAGTATGAGCAAGAAGGAAGAATAAGAAAAAAAATTCCGGCTCGCGATTTATGGAATAAAATATTAGAATCGCAAATAGAAACAGGAAATCCTTACATGCTTTATAAAGATGCTTGTAACTCAAAATCAAATCAGAAAAATTTAGGAACAATAAAATCTTCAAACCTTTGTACAGAGATTATTGAGTACACAGCTCCTGATGAAATTGCTGTTTGTAATTTGGCTTCCATTGCATTGCCAAGATTTGTAGAAAATGGAGAGTTTAATCACAAAAAATTATTTGAAGTAACATACGTTGCAACAAAAAATTTAAATAAAATTATTGATAGAAATTACTATCCTGTTCAAGAAGCAAGAAATTCAAATATGCGCCATCGCCCTATAGGACTTGGAGTTCAAGGGTTGGCAGATACTTTTATCATGTTGCGTCATGCTTTTGATTCTGTTGAAGCAGCGCAACTGAACATTGATATTTTCGAAACTATTTACTACGCTGCCATGACAGCATCTAAAGATTTAGCAGCAGTAGATGGACCTTATGAAACTTTTGCAGGTTCTCCTGTTTCGCAAGGAATATTCCAATTCGATATGTGGAATGTGAAACCAAGCCCAAGATTAAACTATGAGTGGGATATTTTAAGAGAAGAAGTAAAAAAGCACGGAGTAAGAAACTCATTATTGCTTGCCCCAATGCCAACTGCTTCAACCTCTCAAATTCTTGGTAACAACGAATGCTTTGAACCATATACATCAAATATTTATACACGCAGAGTTCTTTCGGGAGAGTTTGTGGTAGTAAATAAACACTTATTGAAAGACCTTGTAAAACTTGGCTTATGGAATGATTCACTTAAAAGTAAAATTATTTCGGCTAATGGTTCTGTGCAAGATATTGATGAAGTTCCTCAAAATATTAAGGAGGTTTATAAAACAGTGTGGGAGATTTCTCAAAAAGAAATTATCAATATGGCTGCCGATAGAGGAGCTTACATTGACCAAAGCCAATCCTTAAACTTGTTTATCCAAAATGCAAATTTTGCGAAACTTACTTCTATGCATTTTTATGCTTGGGAAAAAGGATTAAAAACAGGAATGTATTATTTGAGAACAAAATCAGCTGCAGATGCAATTAAGTTTACAATTGACCAATCAGAATTAAAATTAGATTCTCCAAAAATACC
>CAYPEC010000095.1:0-4800 GCA_964409625.1 uncultured Bacteroidia bacterium
CACCCTTCAGCAATTATTGACGAAGGATGTAAAATTGGAAAAGGAACTAAAATCTGGCATTTTTCTCACATCATGCCCAACTGTACTATTGGCGATGGCTGCAACATTGGGCAAAATGTTGTGATTTCTCCAGAGGTGGTTTTAGGCAAAAATGTAAAAATTCAAAACAATGTTTCTATATACACTGGTGTAACTTGTGATGATGATGTTTTCTTAGGACCATCAATGGTTTTCACCAATGTAATAAATCCTAGAAGTGCTGTAAACAGAAAGAATGAATATGCCAAAACGCATGTAGGAAAAGGTGCTAGTATTGGAGCAAATGCTACCATTGTTTGCGGACATGATATCGAAGAATTTGCTTTTATTGGAGCTGGAGCTGTTGTAACTAAAAATGTTCCTGCTTATTCACTTTGGGTTGGAAACCCTGCAAAGCAAATGGGCTGGATGAGTGAGTATGGGCATCGTTTAAGTTTTGATAAAAATGGAATAGCTGAATGTGAAGAAAGTAAAGAGAAATACAAATTAGAAAATGGAAAGGTGAAAAAGATATGAATAAAATAAAATTTGCTGTAGCCGGACAAGGACATATTGGAAAGCGCCATGCAGAAATGATTCGCAGAAATCCAGATTGTGAACTTATTGCAGTTTCTGATATTCTTCCAAAAGAAAAACTTGGGCTAAATGAGTTGAAAGAAAATTTCTATTCATCTTTTGATGAAATGCTCATGAAGCATCCCGACATTGAAGTTATAAATATCTGCACTCCTAATGGACTTCATGCTTCACAAGCTATGAAAGCAATTGAAGCAAAAAAGCATGTGGTAGTTGAAAAGCCAATGGCGCTTCATCTTCAAGATTGCGAATCTTTAATTTATAAAGCACTGCAAATGCACAAGCAGATTTTTTGTGTAATGCAAAATCGCTACTCCCCTCCTTCTGTTTGGTTGAAAGAAATTGTAGACAAAAAAATTATTGGAGATATTTACATGGTTCAATTGAATTGCTATTGGAACCGGGATGATCGATATTACAAAAAAGGGGGATGGAAAGGAACGCAAGAATTGGATGGAGGAACATTATTCACACAATTTTCACATTGGATTGATTTACTGTATTGGCTATTTGGCGACATTACTGAAATACAGGCAAAATTCAACGATTTCAATCATGCGGATTTAACAGAATTTGAAGATAGTGGATTTGTAAATTTTAGATTTGTGAATGGCGGAATGGGCTCTATAAATTATTCTACTGCTGTTTGGGACAAAAATTTAGAAAGCAGTATTTCTGTTATTGGAAGCAAAGGAAGCGTTAAAATTGGTGGTCAATATATGGATCAAGTTGAAGCGTGTCATATAAAAGATTACACACTTCCTAAATTAGAAGAAACTGCTCCAGCCAATGATTATGGAGCTTACAAAGGTTCAGCAAATAATCATCACTTTATGATTCAAAATGTAGTTGACGCTATAAAAGGTACAAATACAATTACTACAAATGCATTAGAAGGAATGAAAGTAGTTGACATTATTGAAAGAATTTATTCATTTAGAAAACCAAATAGAAAAAGTTAATCATGTATAAAGAAATTATCGAAAAAAAAGCTTCTATTGCTGTTATTGGCCTCGGCTATGTTGGACTTCCAATTGCGTTAGCATTTGCTAAAAAAGTAAAAGTTATTGGTTTTGACATCAATGACAAAAGAGTTCAAATGATGCGAAATGGAATTGACCCAAGCAATGAACTTTCTAAAAAAGATTTTGAAGGATGTGATATCACATTTACTTCTTCTTTGGATGTTTTAAAGCAAGCCAATTTTTTTATTATTGCAGTGCCAACTCCAATTGACGAACATAACTTACCCGATTTAAAACCACTAATTGGCGCTTCAACTTCAGTTGGAAAAGTATTGAAAAAAGGAGATTATGTAGTGTATGAATCTACTGTATATCCTGGTTGTACAGAGGAAGATTGCATTCCGGTTTTAGAAAAGGAATCAGGATTAAAGTTCAAATCCGATTTCAAAGTTGGTTACTCTCCCGAAAGAATTAACCCAGGAGATAAGGAACATACAATAACTAAAATTTTGAAAGTTGTTTCGGGATGTGATGAAGAAAGTTTAAATGATATTTCTAAAGTTTATGAAATCATTGTAGAACCTGGAACTCATAAAGCTTCATCTATAAAAGTTGCAGAAGCAGCAAAAATTATTGAGAATACTCAGCGTGATGTAAATATTGCATTGATGAATGAGTTATCGATCATATTTAGCCGCATGGGAATTAACACCTATGATGTTTTAGAAGCAGCAGGAACAAAATGGAATTTCTTAAAATTCTCTCCTGGCTTGGTTGGCGGACATTGCATTGGTGTTGACCCTTACTACCTCACATACAAAGCTGAAGAACTTGGATATCACACCAAGATGATTAATTCGGGGAGATTTATAAATGATTCGATGGGAGGATATGTTGCAAAAAATACTGTGAAAAAAATTATTGCAGCAGGAAAAGATATTTCTAAATCTCGCGTTTTAGTAATGGGAGCAACATTTAAAGAAGATGTTTCAGATATTAGAAATTCGAAAGTTGCAGATATTATTAAAGAACTTAAATCATATTCAGTATCGGTTGATGTAACCGACACACATGCAGATTCAGAAGAATTGAAACATGAATATGGTTTTGGTTTGGTTGAGAAAATCGGCAAGGATTACGATGCTGTTATTGTTGCAGTAAATCATAAAAGCTATGTTACGCTGGATGAAAAATATTTCCAATCTATCTTAACAGCTAAAGGAATTTTAGTAGATATAAAAGGTCTTTACAGAAATAAAATACATACTCTAAATTATTGGAGTTTATAAAATGAATAAAACTATATTAATCACTGGAGGTGCCGGATTTATTGGCTCACATGTAGTTCGGCTTTTTGTAAATAAATACCCTGAATACTTAATTGTAAATCTCGACAAGCTTACTTACGCAGGAAATCTTGCGAATTTAAAAAACATTGAAAACAAAGAGAATTACAAATTTGTAAAAGGAGATATTGTTGATGCGGAATTTATCACATCACTTTTTTCAAAATATAATTTTGATGGAGTTATTCATTTAGCTGCCGAAAGCCATGTGGACAGGAGCATTTCAAATCCATTAGAATTTGTAATTACAAATGTTTTAGGAACAGTAAATCTTTTAAATGCAGCAAAAAATATATGGAAAGATGCGAGTTCGGAAAGCAAAAAATTCTACCACATTTCAACAGATGAAGTTTATGGAACATTAGGTAGTGAAGGTTTTTTTACTGAAGAAACCAAATACGACCCACATAGCCCCTACTCAGCTTCAAAAGCGAGTTCCGACCATTTTGTAAGAGCTTATTACGATACTTATAAATTACCAGTTGTTATTTCAAACTGCTCTAACAATTATGGCTCGTTTCATTTTCCTGAAAAATTAATTCCGCTTGCGATTAACAATATCAAGAATAACAAACCTGTTCCTGTTTATGGAAAAGGAGAAAACATTCGCGACTGGCTTTTTGTAGAAGACCATGCAAGAGCCATTGATGTAATTTTTCACAAAGGAAAAATTGGTGAAACATACAACATTGGCGGGCATAATGAATGGAAAAACATTGATTTAATTCAATTGCTTTGCAAAATTATGGACAAAAAGCTATCTAGGAAAGAAGAAGAATCTGCAAAGCTTATAACCTTTGTAAAAGACCGTGCAGGGCATGATTTGCGTTATGCAATTGATTCTTCAAAACTTCAGAAAGAATTAGGATGGAAACCAAGTTTGCAATTTGAAGAAGGATTAGAAAAAACTGTTGATTGGTATTTAGCAAACGAAGAATGGCTTAATAATGTAACGAGTGGAGATTACCAAAAATATTACGAAGGACAATATGTCAAAAGATAACACCCGTCATTGCGAGTGAAACGAAGCAATCTCAAAAAAGAGATTCTTTCGCTACGCTCAGAATGACGAAAAATAAATATGAAAACAAAATTTCACACACAAGATATTTCAAACTATTCCTTCTTAATTACAGGCGGTGCAGGGTTTATTGGTTCTAATCTGGTTGAATACCTTTTAAAAAATGGAGCTAAAAAAGTGCGCGTGTTAGATAATCTTGCGACAGGATTTGAAGAAAACCTGAAACTATTTTTCGCACGCAAAGATTTTGAATTCATAAACGGTGATATAACAAAATTAGAAGATTGCAAAAAAGCCTGCGAAGGGATTGATTATGTTTCGCATCAGGCTGCCTTGGGCTCTGTTCCCCGCTCGGTGCAAAACCCTATTGCTACAAATGAAGCTAATATAAATGGTTTTTTAAATATGCTTGTTTCAGCAAGAGATGCAAAAGTGAAACGATTTGTGTATGCAAGTTCTTCTTCTGTATTTGGCGATAGCAAAGAGCTTCCGAAGGTGGAAGAAAAAATCGGAAAACCACTTTCTCCTTATGCTGTTACAAAATTGGTGAATGAATTATATGCTGATGTGTTTGCAAAAACATATGGAATGGAAATTTTAGGTCTTCGCTACTTTAATATTTTTGGTCCTAACCAAAATCCGAAAGGAGAATATGCGGCTGCAATTCCTTTATTTATGAAGGCATTGCTTACCAATTCTCAATTCTTTATTAATGGTGATGGAGAACAAACACGCGATTTTACTTTTGTGGAAAATGCAGTGCAAGCCAATATCAATGCAATGTTTGCAGAAAATAATGAAGCATTAAACCAAACATACAACATTGCAGTTGGCGAAAGAACATCGTTAAATG
>CAYPEC010000096.1:0-4795 GCA_964409625.1 uncultured Bacteroidia bacterium
CCGTTACAAGCGTAAGTTGTACTCATTAAAGCATTTGTTACACCGTTTCGTAATTGGATTCTTACACCGCCATTTGCACAGTTAGCTCCTGCTGATTCAACAGATGTAACCACATAGTTTCCGTCATTCCCCTCTAAACTTGCTAACCAATCGGATTCCGAACCAACAAAACCATTATCAACGGCAACTTCATAAGCAGATTCACCGTTCGTACCATTAGTGCCGTTTGTTCCGTTAGAACCACCTGGACCTCTTTCACCTCTATCTCCCTTTTCTCCTTGACGAGTGATTACCGTTTCACAGCAATCGTTATTTCCACAATCACACATATCTTAAATTTTTAACAACAACAATCACATTTTGTAACTAAATAATCTGAAATTTCTTCCGCCGTAATTAAATCTCCACTACATGAAGCCCAAATAGCATTTTCAAGTAATGTTTCCAATTCTAAAACTTCTTTTACTTTATCGGAAGAATAATCATCTGAACAGATAGCCATTTTCTTAGTGCTTACACAACAGCTTAATGGCATATAATAAAAATAATAGACTGTTTGAGATAATTTTTTATCTCCACCTAATAATTCTATGTAATACTGAATTTTGTAAATTCCTGCGGGGAGAGTAGTCAATCCTAAATCAGTAGGAACTATCTCAAAACCAACACCCGTAGTGTTCGGTAAGCTTGGAAAAAGATTAACTGATGTATAAGTCGTTGACTTAGGGAGAAATATTCTTGCTTCTGCTGATGTTACATTTAAAATCTGACTGTTGGGTAATCCCCAACCTGATGTGTTCTTTGAACTGTATTTTCCTGTTTTATCAAAGACGTATAAAACATCTTTTCCAGCATCGACTTTTAATACTAATTTTGTGTCTGCCATAATGCAAATATATTAATTATTTTTTATTATTTCTCTAATTTAATTATTTTTTTTGTATCTTTATATTTAGATACAATTTGTCGTTTAGCATATCGTGTAGATATGTCTTGTAATTTCTTTAGTCGTTTCTCTAAATCTTCTTTATTGTCAATTAAATTTAAAACATCGTACTTCTTTGAAACAAGTTCTTTGAATTTAGATTCCTGTAAGTTTTGCGCTTCCATAACTAAACTATTGTCATTTGAAATGTAGCCCACAGTGTATTTTTTCCCTGTGTATGGAGATTTTCTTGACACCGTAAATCCACTTTTAGAATCAGGGTTCATTTCATTGAATTGTCTTTTTGAAATATTAGCTCCCTGATTGAATTTATAAAGAAGTTCTACTTCCTTGAATTTTTCACTTCGTTTTTCACCCTCTCCAAAAGTTTGCTTCAAAAATGTTTCATAATCATTCTCTTTTACATATTCATTACCAAATACATCTGTTAAATTATCATCGCTATAAGCATCTAATCCATAAAGGTTTTTACCGAAATACTGCCAACCTTTTAATTCCTTTTCCTTTGTTCCATTAATTGAAGCTAATGTGGTTACGATAGATTCAATTATTCTTGGTTCAACTAATGGTTTTATATTCCCAGTTACTAATCCTCTACCGATTAATCCTATACCATCCATAACTGTTTCTCCTTGGTCATAGTCCTTTTTCATTTGAGCAACAGAGGAAAAACTACTTTCTGTTATTAATGAACTTCCTTGAAATAATGCTGAAAGTATATTTCCAGTTGTTAATCCATTTTTCTTAAATTGCTCTAACTTGCCTTTTTGATACTCGTCTGTACCTAAAGCTACATCACCTTTTAAGATGTCAGAAAAATAACCTAAAGTTACCGCTACACCAGCTAATGATGGAGAAAGTTTTAATTGAGTATAATTATCCCATTTGCCGTCTTTTTGTGAAAATGAAATTGATATATTTTGATAGCCTTCATATTTTCTTTCCATTTGTTTTTTTCCGCCTTGACTTGTTTTCCCAAATCCCCTAAAATCAAAAGGTCTATCTTCTTTTAATCTTAAACCTTCTTCATCATCATCTTCAAAAGATGCTAACCATAATGCAAGTGTAACTCCAGATAAAAATAAATTTTGCAACGCACGTTGTTTAAATAATAGAGGATTAGATTTATACCTTTGATTTAAAGTTTTTAACGTTACATTTTCTAATTCACCTGTTTTCCAATTTCTCCCCGTTCCTAAATAAGCATTTGCTATTCCAATTAAAGGAGTGTTATTAAATGATTTATTTATAGTTTGAACGGTTATCCTTAAAAATTTAAAAATAAAATTTGGTATAGCCTTACCTAATGCAACTATTCCTTTGTCATCATTTTTTATATTTGATATATCAGTCAAAACACCAAGAATAGAAGCGGTAAACCCATCTCCTTTTGACATCATAGAAGCATCTTTCGCTAAAGACACTCCTTGCTCAAAGAAATCTCCTAAACTGTTTTCTCTTAGTTCTTGAACTCTATTTCTTTTAAATACAGTTTTAGCTTTAAATCTACTTCCTGTTACTCCTAATTCTTGTTTAATAATTGAATCAACTTCTGAATCTATTTTTTCCGCCGAAAAATTAGGATTTTTTGATTTAACAATATCAATAATAGAATCTCTATACTCAACCCATTCATCATCTGCAATCTTCTCTAAATCAGCATTAATAAGTTTGTCGTATTCACCCGCTTTACTTGCTTCAATTGTTCCAACATAAGCCCCACTAAGAGTATTCATAAAAGTATCTAAAGCTCCAAGCATATGAATAACTTTAAGCATTTGACCCGCTGATTTCAGAGCTATTTCTTTATATTTTTTTTCATGTGCAGATTTACCTAAACCTGAAAGCATTGCTTTCTCATAAGCCCCCATACTATCATTTGATAGCTCACCACTTAATGCTGTTTCACCAAACATATTAAAGCCCATCTTTCTCGATTGAGCTGCTCTTGTATTGGCAGAAGGTATGGATTCATACATTGCAATAAGACCTTTTCCGATATGCTTGTAATTGGATGGGTTCATTATCGTATAAGTCAATGTGCCTAAAGCTCCCTCAATATAACCTCCAAATCCTGCTCTTGCAAGAGTTACATATCCTGAAAGGATGTGGATGTATTGTGCTGAAATAACTTCCTTTAATATTCTTGCCGTGTTCCAAGGTGTGCTTGATTGAATTAGTGTATTTAATTTTTTCTGCATTAAACCAATGCGTAATTTTTGCCTTGTACTAATTGTTTTTTGAACACCACTTTTTGTTGTTACTTGTTTTTCAACTTCTTGCTGTAAATCAAATATATCAAGTGCAATAGCATCTATTTGTTTTTGAGTAGTAGATGATAATTCTGTAAACCCAAATCTTTTTTCAAATGCTCTTGAAAAATCTTGAGAATTTGATAGTTGACCCATTCTTAAAAGTTCCATTATTTTATTAATCTCCTTTTTAGATTTAGAATCTTCTAATTTTTTATCAAGTTGCTCAAGTTCTTCTTTTGTTATCGTTCCCGCCGTTCTTTTTGCTTTTAATTCTTTCGTGGTTAAATCTTTATCTTCTTTGCTTTTATCAACGAATTTTTTATGCTCTTTCTTTACCATTTCTTCAATCTTTGATTTGATTGATGCTTCTATGGTATCAGCAAGTAATTCTGATTCTTCTTTTGATTTTCCGCTTTTTTCTGCAATTTTTTCAGCAAGGGAACGATAGTTAGGGTTTTTACCAGTTAAATGTTGTTTTAAAAGGTCACGTAATTCTTTTGGACTTAAACCTGTATCTTTTCCTTCTTCAACATTTTTTTGTTTAGACTTCTCCTTCTTATCAATTTCAGAATTATACATTGATTCAAATTCAGAAACTTCACGAGCAATAGATTTGATGTGTTCTTTTCTGATGTTACCATCTGTGTCTTTTACTGATTCATAAATTTGATTTACTATTTGAGAAGTTTTAGTGTAACCTATTTCAACTAAAGCTGAAACCATTTCGCCTATTGCTTCAATTTGAGTAGCGTTTAAACCTATAAATGAAGCAGATGTTTCCCCACTCTTTTTTGCGCCCTTAAACTTAGCAATAGCATCTTTTAATTTTGTTTTCGCCTTGTCAACTTTTTCTTTTTTCTCTTGTGATTTAGTTGTTGAACCTTTTTCTTTTAATTTCTTTTCAAGTTCTTCAACTTTTGCTTTTAATTCATTAACAACCTCGTCAGTAAATGTTTCATCTACAATGTCATTTACCTCTTTTTTAATATTATCTTGCAGTTCATTAATTTCAGTTTGTTGATTATCGTTAGCTCCAAATTGTTTTGTTAGTTTAGCCTTGTTTGCCAAAGCGAATACTAGTGGATATTTTTCATAAGTTTTTTTAGTATAAGAATTTATTTGACCAAAAATAGTTTTTTTCTGGGAAACATTATTTATGTGTAACAAACCTCTTTCTAATAAAACTTCTCCTCTTTCTAATAATTCTGAATCACCGCTTTTATGAGCTTTAGAAATCATTGTTTGTGCTTCTTGTACTATTATTGCACCAGCTTCAGTAGTAACAGCTATTTTAACATCTAATGGAACGTTACTCCCTTCACGATTAACATGATTAATCGCTTCTTCTGCTCCAAGTAAATTAATTACTTCATCTACGTATTTTGAAAATTCTTCTTGATTTTGAACATTATACTTCCCTATTTTTTTTAATTTTTCCGCACGTTCTGAATCAAGCATATCTGCTGCTCTTTCTGTTTGACTACTTACTTTTTCTTTTGGTGTTTCAGATTTATCTGATTTAGGTTTAGTTGGTCCACTTGGAGGAACTTCTTGTTTCTCCGCCGAAACTTTTTCTTGCTCGGAAACAACTTCT
>CAYPEC010000097.1:0-4722 GCA_964409625.1 uncultured Bacteroidia bacterium
TTTGTGGCGGCTAGATCTTTAGCAGGCAGTTCAACGTAATTGATTTTTTCATGCACGTTCATATGTTTTCCTGTCAGTTTTGTTTCTTTTGAAAAATTATACTACTCACTTGACCCCGATAATGCTTCCATTACTTTATTTACCTTGGAACGCGCCGCATCTGCTTTAGGGAAGAAGTTGAAAGTGGAATTGTCATAATCAATCAAAATCTCTGAGTTCTTGAAGAACTCGGAGATTTTTAAGTATTTGTCCCCCCATGTAACACGTGCATCTCCTCCGCAATCTCTTTATCATCCATAGCTTATTAAACTCCGTTCGAATAATTCCCCAACAATCATTCTTGACGTGTGTACCAATTATGGTACACTTATTTTATGAATCAAGAAGACGATGGCGAACCAATCCTAGAAGTAGTGTTCTATAAAACCGAAGCAGGGAATGAACCTGTGCGTGAATGGCTTAAAAGTCTGTCTCGCGAAGACCGTAAAAATATCGGTGAAGATATAAAAACTGCGCAATATGGCTGGCCTTTGGGAATGCCTTTGATCCGCAAAATGGAGCGTGGACTTTGGGAAGTACGCTCCACCATTAACACAGGAATTGCAAGAGTGCTATTCACGGTCAAAGGTGCGATGATGATCCTCTTGCATGGATTTGTGAAAAAATCGCAGAAAACTCCTCCTAATGAATTGGAGACCGCGCGTCGTAGATTGAATAATGTAGAGAAGGTTTAAACCATGAACAAAAAACACATCGGAAGTAAATTTGACGATTTCCTAAAAGAAGAAAATCTTTTCGAGCAGGCGCAAGCCACCGCGGTCAAGCGCGTGGTGGCATTTCAAATTGAGCGGGAGATGAAGAGCAAGAAACTCAGCAAGACTGAAATGGCAAGCCGCATGAAGACCAGCCGCGCCGCATTGGAGCGCCTACTTGACCCCGATAATGCTTCCATTACTTTATTTACTTTGGAACGCGCCGCATCCGCTCTAGGGAAGAAGTTGAAAGTGGAGTTGGCGTAATCAATCAAAATCTCCGAGTTCTTAAAGAACTCGGAGATTTGTTAGTGAACCTCAAAGCCAGCCGTCCACAAATTTTCACGAATAAGCGAATGCGAGTCTTCGCCGTAGGTTCGTGGTCTTACTTTGTGCCCGAAGGGTATTCGTGGATAGCTTGGGAGCAGAAAAAACCGAAGCGGAAAATACTTGTAAACCACACAGAATCCACAGCGTACAATGCATGCTTTGGGGTAGTTTATTATTATTGCTATCTTTGTTTAATAAATGTCCATCGAAGACAAGCAAAAATTATGATGGCAACAATTACAAATGAAAGCATTGGATATATAGGTGGTTGGTTATTGAAAACTTGGGGGGCGAACGTTATTAACATTATTGCAAGAATAAGATCGAATCCCAAGTTAAAGCTTTGCGGCTTTGTTTTTTCTACTGCAAACACTTTCAATAATGCTTTGGAAAGCACCGCTAATACCTCAACGAATTCTTTTATTCTTAATAAAAACATATATAAAATGCTGTAAGCTAGAACAATTACTAGAATAGCGAGAATAAACACAAGAAAGACTATTACATATAACAGCATTGTTCTCCCCGAAGATTATTCTTCATTCATCAAAATAATTGTTCCCATCAACACTACACCCCCAAAAATCAGTAATATGTCATTAAACCAATGTAGTAGCGAAGGTTGACGAAACACCAAATATAATATTAAATCTATAATCCCGATTAGCCACATTGAAGTAACAAATGCCATCTTTCCAAGATGGTGCGTGACCATTCTATTCCACAAGATGTTTTTTAGACTTTTTCTATCCTGCACCTTCATCGAAAGGCTTGAGAATTCATAGCTACTTTTCTTTATATTAATCAAGCTAGCAGTCTTATTTATTGGGTTATACATGCCAGACGTAATTTCGTAATTACTTGCGCTTTGTTCTATTACAATATCAACAAGATATCGTTGGTCTAATAATTTATCTTGGGATATTAATCTGACTGCTGTCATTGTTTTGTTGCTCCTCTAACGAGTTGGATTAGATCAAAATTACCAAACATCATCGCCAGCAAATCTGCAGATGCGGCTAATAAATGGAATGTATTTTCTTTATCAAAAAGTTCATATAAATAAGGATTCAAAGAGTCTACTGAGATAATCCCGTAGATTAATGATGCTCTATGATCGTTCTGTCGCCTATATCGAATAGGAACTGCGAGAACAGAATTGTAACTATTTTGCCAGTTTGGATTTTGGTTTTTGTACTTTTTCTGTTGGTTGTCTTTTTTGAGATTATTGGAAAGGAAAAAGTTTTCTCCCTTATTTACTAATTCATCAAAAGTAGTATTTTCTTCATCTATATTGTAAATTATTTGCATAATTTCTGTTCGCTCTGGCTTTGTCCCCCATGTGTTAGGATCACGATAGCCAGTTACCATGTACAATTTTGATTGCTTTAGCTTACTAGCATCTTCGCCTTTAATCGCATTTAATATTTTTCGGGCGTCTTCTGCCTCAATTATTATTTTTACCGTTACTGTCAAATCATCCCCCACCCTAAATCCCCTAGTGGAATAGTACTTTAAAAAAGCGTCTCTTGTATCTGATAATATTGTACGGCAAGTATTTTCAAAATGAGTTTTCTTTAAATTATCAATTTGTTCTAAATCCATATTGGGATTAAAGAAAAATTCATTGCGGAGATCCCAGAAGTAATGATCTCGAAAATTATGTATGATGTGATGATGAATTGCAAGGCTTTGACCGACTAATTCTCGGAAATTTTCGACCATAATATATTTTTTAATATATTTAAATGAAAGCGCGATAACAATAAGAAGTAAGGTTAATACTATAATATTGTCACGAATAATAATATACGCTGGGAGAATATTCGGATGATTATAAACATACATAGACAAAGATAAACCGCTAATTCCGACAATAATCGATATTAACGTTATTATTCTGTCTGGGGATCCAAGCAACAAGTATTTTAGTCTTTTAATCATGACCTACCCAGATTTCTTAAAAAGAAACAATTATTCTCTTATTAAACACTATTCTCTTAAATATTGCAATGGTTTCTTGGTTTTGCAATGCAACTGTCCTTCGGTTTGCGTTAGCGGAGCATGGCGCTTGGGCGGGCGTGGATTCTGCTTGGAAATAGAAAAAACTCGACGCCAGAAAATGCCGCAGAATTCCTAGCTCGGTCACTGAGCCTGTCGAAGTATCCATTGAACATTTTGTTGGCTTGCTTTTTCCCAAAATTACTCCTTTTTATTGACAGCATTTGCGTATGTCAATATCCATACCCGAAAAGAATTTGATATTAATTTATACATACCTCTTCTGCCAGGTTTTAACGACAAAATTCCCTTTTTTGCACATGCGGTAATTGCGTTTTGAACTGTATATTCTTTCAATCCTGTCTGGGCAATGATAGTCTTTTTAGAAATATATTCATCATCGTGAGCAGCCATTACTTGAAGAATTTTTCTATAATCCTCAGAATATATTTCTTTGAAGTACATATTATCGAAATATCGCACGCCTAATTGATGCAGTGCGCCATTTTCCATTATCAGCCCTCTGAACACATCTTCTTTGGTGATTTTGTCGTCTATATCGACTTCGAAGGTTGAATAAGCGTATTGCTGAAGAAAATGTGGGTAACCTTCTGACCATCTAGCAATAATATTTTTTGCGTCTTCATTAATCGCCGTTTCTTTGTCATTCTTTTCTTTTGCTGCGTCTAAGCCAAGTTCTATAACAATTTTTCTTTCGGGTAGATTTAGAGGCTCTAAATTGTAATACGAGAAGATTCTTAAAGCCGATTCATGACTTTCTTTAATTTTCTCTATAACAGACGAAATACCTATTATTCCGATACCAAAATTTTGAATACCTTTTTTATGTATTCGTTCTGTCATGTATTTCGATAAAACCCCTAAGTTAGGATTTGAAAACGGCTTATCAGCCTCATCAATAAAAATATAAATTCCGTCTAGCGTGTTATTAGTTTTTTCGAGTACTGAAATTGTTTTCTCAGTTAACTCTTCAAGCATTACTTCTGCGTCAAGTTCCTCTTTAACTTTTTGGTACTTAACTCCCATTATCTCCCAATTTGTAATAAATTCCCAGACTTCTTTCAATGTAGCTTTGATTTTTTCGTTTTTCTTAAGTTCACGATCATACTCTCTTGCAATTTTATAAATGATATCTTTATATGTATCATGCGGTTCTAGTGAAACTGAAATTACCAAGAAGTTAAAATTTGCGCCATCATCTGGTGATATTTCCCCTTTGGCAACAGCATTAATGTAAAAGAGCAGGGATGATTTTCCAATTCCACGTTCACCATGTATTAGGAAAGAAGAAGAATTACCGTTTTTTGTCTGAAAAAGAAGTTTTTCAATTTCATGTATCTCCGTGAGCCTTCCTGCGAACATACCAGGATGGACAATGGAGCCAGGCTTAAAAGGATTGTATTTCATAATTTCTCCCAAATATCTTAATCATTATTGAAGGAAAAGCCCAACTATTATATTTTATATAACGAAACTTCCGCAACAACATTATACATCCACACTTCTTGCCAAATTGGAAAATAAGCGTGCCTACTGTTCACTTTTGTTTCAGAGTAGCTTTCACAACTCAACTCCTTTAAAACGCTAATTTCTCGTATGGGCGAATTACCCGAATTTT
>CAYPEC010000098.1:0-3372 GCA_964409625.1 uncultured Bacteroidia bacterium
AGGAAGTTGTTAGGATTATTTGCAGAAGCATCAATTTTAGTTTCTTCTTTCTTTTTTTCATCCAAAGGATTTTTTTGGAACAAATTAAAAATTCCGAATACAATGAGTATTGTTCCGCCTATTACTGCAACTACTAAATCATTTTTAGGATTACTGAACAATTGTAATGCTCCAAGATACGAGAGCGAAGCACAAACAAAATCGCTGATAAAAATTCCGGTAGCGAAAGCAACACCCGTTCGATGCCCAGTTTTAATACTGATGTTAATGAGCGCAAAAAAAGCAGGACCTATGAGTATGCAAACCGTTAATCCAAGAACTAAACCTTCTAATATGGCTTGCAGCAATATGCTCATTTTGTTTATTTATTATTTGCCAGAAAATTTTCCCAGTCGCTCAAATGATTATTCTTTAATACTCTCGGAAATTTATTTTGTCCTCCTTCTTTTCCTTTCATTCGCATCCAATCATAAAATATTTTTGAAGGAAGTACTTCCACAAAAACATCTTTCAAAGCTGCAATCCGCTCCACACGATAATCATCGTTTAATGCTTTGAGTTTTTCATCCAATTTTTCTTTAAATACATTCACATCAACAACATCATCCGTGCCTATGTACCACTTGTGTGCAAATAGTGTTTGGTAATTTATCCCTGTTACGGTAAATTCTTTTATGTCAATATTTAATTCATCACTTACCAAGTTTATTGCATTGTTCATATTATCCTGCGAAAGATGTTCTCCACATAAACTCAAAAAATGCTTGGTTCTTCCGGTGATAATAATTTCCTGATTTTCAACATCTGTAAATTTAATTGTGTCGCCAAGCAAATAGCGCCAAGCGCCTGCACATGTTGAAATCAAAAGCGCATACTCTGTATTGTCATTTACTTCGTTAATGTTTAATGCTTTTGCATTCGGCTGAATATTTCCTTCTGAATTAAAATTCTCTTCGTTAAAAGGAACAAACTCAAAATAAATTCCATTGTCTAAAACAAGCTTCATTCCAACAGCATTTGGTCTATCTTGGTAAGCTATAAAACCTTCAGAAGCTAAATAGGTTTCAATATAATGAAGCGGACGAGCAAGCAATTTTTCAAACCCTTTTTTGTAAGGCGCGAAAGAAACTCCGCCATGAACATAAACCTTTAAATTCGGCCAAATATCATGAATAGTATTTACCTTGTAATAGTCAATTATTTTTTCAAACAATATTTGTATCCAAGCTGGAACTCCAGCAATAAAGCCAATGTCCCAGCTTTTAGCATTGCGTGTAATTTCATCCAACTTATAGTTCCAATCCCGTTCTTTCGAAATTCTTTTTCCGGGTTTATAAAAATGCTGAAACCAGAAAGGAATATTTCCTGTTGTGATACCACTCAAATCTCCTTCAAAATAAGTTCCATTATAATTCAAGTGGGTACTACCTCCCAGCATAAGCATCCCTCTTTGAAAATCTTCTTTTGACAAATCGTAATGAGCCAAAGAAAGTATTTGTCTTACACTCGTTTTTTGAATGGCTTTAAGCATATCCTTTGTAACCGGAATATGTTTGCTTGATGATTCAGAAGTTCCCGAGCTCAGCGCAAAATATTTTATGTGAGATGGCCAGCAAACATAGGGCTCACCATTAAGTGAACGATACCACCACTTTTTAAAAATAGAATTGTAATCGTGTAAAGGAATTGCATTTTGAAATGCACTTGAAAGGTTTGGCTCATTCAATATTTTAGAAAAACTATAATATTCCCCAAAGGCAGTAAACTCCGATTTCCCCAATAAATTTCGCAACACTTTTTCTTGTTGCTTAAGTGCATCTCTTTTCCTTATTTTGGGAAGTTTCCCTCTTAGTTCTATAGTACTTTTAAGTATCGAGCCGAGCAGTGCCATTATTCAGAATAACCTTTGTTTTGTTTTTGCGAATATAGTGATTAATGAAATGTTGTGAAAGCATAAACGTTAAATAGCGTTAATTCCGAAATTATTAATTGGTTTTGACTATTTTAGCAGAGCAATGAAGCAATTTTTAAGAGACTATTTTACCTTCAACAGAAGGGAGCGCAATGGAGTTTTTATTCTCCTATCAATTATTGTTTTGCTTATTTTTTGTTTAGCTTTTGGAAACATCTTTCACAAATCTGAAAGCATTGATTTTTCTGATTTTCAAAAACAGATTTCAGAATTTGAGTCGAATTTAAAATCAGTTGATTCAACTCAAGAAAAATATACAATTAGTGATAATTTAACAGAGAAAAAAGTTAATTATAAAGAAGCCGAACGATTTGTTTTTAATCCAAACAACTTGCCAGCAAAGGATTGGAAGCGGCTTGGCTTATCAGATAAACAAATTAAGATAATAAAGAATTATGAAAGCAAAGGTGGAAAATTTTACAAGAAAGAAGATGTGAAAAAAATTTATGGTATCTCAGAAAAACTTTACATCTCCTTAGATCCTTATATTTCAATACCTAAAGAAATTAAAACAAATCAAGTGTTTGATAAATCACCACACAAGTTGCCGAAAAAATTGGTTGAACTTAATTCTGCTGATACTTCCGAGTATAACTCATTGAAAGGAATTGGTGCTGTATTCGCCAATAGAATTATAAAATACAGAGAAAAACTTGGAGGTTTTTATAAAACAGAACAATTGCTTGAAGTGTATGGATTTAATCAGGAAAAGCTGGATGCAATAAAAAATGATATTGCTTTAGATAGTTTAACAATTCGAAAAATCAATATCAACAAAGTAACTCTAAATGATTTAAAAACTCATCCTTACATTAAATACAATTTAGCAAATGCTATTGTCAATTATCGTGATAAACACGGAGCTTATAAAACTATTGAAGATATTAAGCAAATCGATTTGGTGAATGTTGAACTTTACACTAAACTTGCACCCTATTTAACTCTAGAATGATTGAAGAGAAAATAAAATCTGTAATTCGAGATGTGCCTGATTTCCCCAAAAAAGGAATAATGTTCAAGGACATTACGCCAATTTTTCTGAATTCATATCTTTGCGATGAAATTACAGAAGAGTTCATTAAAAGATTTGAAGGAACGAAGTTAGATGCAGTTGTAGGAATTGAGAGTAGAGGATTTTTGTTTGGAATTTTGATAGCAAACAAACTAAATATTCCGTTTGTTCTTATCCGTAAAGCAGGAAAACTTCCATATAAAACTATTTCATACGAATATGAGTTGGAGTATGGGGTATCAAAAGTTGAAATGCACATAGATGTAATAAAATCAGGATGGAATGTTTTAGTTCATGATGATTTATTAGCTACCGCAGGAACAGCAACAGCAGGTGCAGAACTTATTAAAATGCAAGGTGGAAATGTGGCAGGATTTGCATTTATGGT
>CAYPEC010000098.1:3472-4673 GCA_964409625.1 uncultured Bacteroidia bacterium
TGAAAATCAAAAGATGATAGCAGATATGATTCGCAAATTTGGCGAAGAACATATCAAACCTAAAATGATGGAATGGGATGAATCGCAAGAATTTCCAATAGAAGTATTTAAAAAACTTGGAGAACTTGGCTTGATGGGAGTTTTAGTTCCAACCGAATATGGCGGTAGCGGATTTGGATACATGGAATATGTAACTGCGATTATTGAGTTAAGCAAAATAGATGGTTCAATTGGCTTGTCAATGGCTGCTCATAACTCATTATGCACTGGACATATTCTTGCCTTTGGAAATGAAGAACAAAAGAAAAAATATTTACCAAAACTTGCCACAGCCGAATGGATTGGTGCCTGGGGTTTAACAGAAGCAGGTACAGGTTCGGATGCAGGTGGAATGAATACTGTTGCAGTAAAAGATGGAGACCACTATGTCATTAATGGTTCGAAGAATTTTATAACACATGGCAAATCTGGAAATGTAGCAGTAGTGATTGTTCGTACAGGAGCAAAAGGAGATTCACACGGAATGACTGCATTTGTTATTGAAAAAGGAACAAAAGGATTTTCGTCAGGAAGAAAAGAAAATAAATTAGGAATGCGTGCTTCGGAAACAACTGAATTAATATTTCAAGATTGTAAAGTACACAAATCACAAATGTTAGGAAAAGAAGGAGAAGGATTTATTCAAGCAATGAAAGTATTGGATGGAGGAAGAATTTCTATTGCATCCTTAGCTTGCGGAATTGCAAGAGGTGCATTTGAAGCATCTGTAAAATATGCAAAAGAAAGACAACAGTTTGGAAAGCCAATCGGAGAATTTCAGGGTATTGGATTTAAGTTAGCAGATATGGCAACTAAGTTAGAAGCTGCAGAATTATTGACATTTCAAGCAGCTGATTTGAAAAACAGAGGACAGAAAGTAACTAAAGAAAGTGCCTTTGCAAAATATTATGCATCTGAAGTATCAGTTCAAAATTCTACTGAAGCAGTACAGATATTTGGCGGATATGGTTACACAAAGGATTTTCCAGCAGAAAAATATTATCGCGATAGCAAGCTTTGTACTATTGGCGAAGGAACATCTGAAATACAAAAGATGGTGATTGCACGGGAGATTTTGAAATAGTTTTTGAGAAAAAAAATCTCATCCTTATACAAAATAATATTTGTGCGATAAAAACGCACCAAAAAAATGATAAAAGAA
>CAYPEC010000099.1:0-2496 GCA_964409625.1 uncultured Bacteroidia bacterium
GTAGCACGCTCCATTTGCTTCTCAAAATCCTGAATATCGTTGTGCTTAAACACATATCTTTTTCCCATGTGTAAACGAACTCCATCTAAAATACAAGCATGGCTTTCGGCATCATATACAATCACATCATGTCTATCAACCAAAGCATCAATAGCAGAAACCATTGCTTGGTAACCATAATTACAAAGGATAGTATCTTCCTTGCTTACAAAAGCAGATAACTCCGCTTCTAATTGTTCATGATTATTTGAATTTCCTGACATCATCCTTGCACCCATAGGCAATGCAAGTCCATATTGTGCTGCTGCATCTGCATCCGCCTTTCTCACTTCAGGGTGATTAGCCAAGCCCAAATAATTGTTCAAACTCCAGTTCAAACGCTCTTTCCCGCGAAATATCATTCTTGGTCCTATATCACCTTCCAATTTGGGAAATGTAAAATAACCGTGAGCTTCTTTTGAGTGCTCACCAATGGGTCCAGGGTTTGATTTTATTTTATCAAATAAATCCTTCATAGTTTTCGTTTTAGTGTGGCAAAGGTATATGTTTTATAGTTTCAGCGAAATTGAAATTTCCAACACCGCATTGTTAAAATAGGTTAAGGTTTTATTAGCAATACTATTTCAAACTAAATTTGTTACCTTTGCACCCCTAAAGTGAAGAAAATAGCAAAATATATCGCACTACTGGTAATTATCGCCTCTGTGTTTTCTTGTAGCGAATACAACAAAATATTGAAAAGCAGCGACTATGAAAAGAAGTATGAGTATGCTAAAAAACTTTATGAAAAGGATGACTACCCAAGAGCTTTAACCATTTTCGAAGAGTTAATAGCCGTTTATAGAGGCACTTCAAAAGCCGAAGAGATTTTTTACTATTATGCTTACTGCCATTATTATGTAGGAGATTATGTGTTATCGGCATACCATTTTAAAACATTTATTAAAACATTCCCTAATAGCGTTCACGTTGAAGAGGCGGCATACATGATTCCAAGTTCATATTATGAAATGTCACCAACCTATAGTTTAGATCAAACAGATACTAAAAATGCAATTAGAGAATTACAATCCTTCATAAATACCTATTCTACAAGTACTAGAATACCTGAGGCAAACGAAACAATGGCTAAGTTGAGAGGTAAATTGGAGAAAAAATATTATGAGAATGCAAAACAATATTTTAATATGGAGGAATATAGCGCTGCTGTTACTGCATTCAATAATTTATTGAAAGATTATCCGGATAATAAATATAGAGAAGAAGTGAGTTTTTTAATCATAAAATCTAACTATCTTTACGCCTTGAATAGTATTGAGGCAAAGAAATCCGAAAGGTTTCAATCGGCAATAGAATCATACTTTAAGTTTTTAGATAAATATCCTGCTTCGCAATATTTAAAACAAGCAGAAACAATATACGAAGGAGCAAATAAAGAGAAATCGAAAATTAACAACAAATCATAAATACAATGGACCACAAAAAAGTAAATGCAGAACAATCAACAGTTACTCGTGATGTTAGAGCATTTGATGCAAAGACGGAAAATATTTACGAAAGTCTTGCTATTATTGGTAGACGCGCAAATCAAATAAGTGCTGAAACAAAAGAAGAGTTGAATTCAAAACTTCAAGAGTTTGTTTCGCATACTGATAATTTGGAAGAAATTTTTGAAAATCGTGAGCAGATTGAAGTATCTAAGCATTATGAAAAAATGCCTAAGCCAACTGATATTGCTTTAGCCGAATTTTTGAACGACAAAATTTATTTCCGTAATCCTTCGAAAGAAGCTAAATAATTTATCATTCTCCCTACTATGCTAAAAGGGAAGAAAATACTCGTTGGCGTTACAGCCGGCATTGCTGCTTACAAAACAGCATTCCTAATAAGATTATTTATTAAAGTAGGAGCTCAGGTAAAAGTTATCATGACTCCTGCTTCAAAAGAGTTCGTAACTCCGCTAACTCTTTCTACACTTTCAAAAAATCCTGTTTATTCTGATTTCTCAAACACTAAAACTGGTGAATGGGCTAATCACGTTGAATTAGGTTTGTGGGCAGATTTATTTGTTATTGCTCCAGCATCGGCTAATACAATTGCTAAGATGGCAAATGGTATTTGTGATAATCTTTTACTTGCAACTTATCTGTCTGCTAAATGCTCTGTATATATAGCTCCTGCGATGGATTTGGATATGTATAAACACGCTTCTACAAAAAAGAATTTAAAAGCAATTGAATCATTTGGCAATACGATTATTAATCCTGGAAATGGAGAGTTAGCTAGTGGTTTACATGGTGAAGGTAGAATGGCAGAGCCGCAAGAAATAGTTGATTTAATTTCCAGTTCGCTAAAAAAAAAACTTCCACTCGTAGGTAAAAAAGTTCTTGTAACTGCTGGCCCTACTTACGAAAATATAGACCCTGTAAGATTTATTGGTAATTATTCTTCTGGAAAAATGGGTTTTGCAATTGCAGAAGAGTTTGCAAAAAAAGG
>CAYPEC010000099.1:2596-4569 GCA_964409625.1 uncultured Bacteroidia bacterium
TTTGCGCTTGAAACAAACAATGAATTAGAAAATGCCAAAAGCAAACTGAAAAGAAAAAATCTTGACTTTATCGTTCTAAATTCTCTTAATGATAAAGGAGCAGGATTTAAAAGTGACACAAACAAGATTACTATTATTACCCGAAACAATAAAACGCATAAATTTGAGTTAAAATCAAAGCCAGAAGTTGCAAAAGATATTTTAAAACTCATAACATCAGAAAATGCGTAAAACTCTTTTAATAATTTCTTCATTTTTTTCTATTGCTGTTTCTGCTCAAGAATTAAACTGTACTATTCAGGTTTTATCACCACAAATACAAGGGACTACTGAGAAGAGAATCCTTGAATCATTAGAGAGTTCAATTTTTCAATTGATGAACAATACAAAATGGACAAAGGATAATTTTAAAAGTGAAGAGCGAATAGATTGCAGTATTGTGATATCAGTTTTAGAAAAAGTTTCGAGTGATGAATGGAAAGCCAACATTCAAGTGCAAGCAAGAAGACCCGTTTATATGTCATCTTATTATGCCGTATTGTTGAGTAGATTGGATGAAGATTTTTCTTTTAAATACTCGGAATTTCAACCAGTAGAATATTCTGAAATCACCTACCTTTCTGAATTGGCTTCGGTTTTAGGGTATTATGCAAATATTATTATTGGTCAAGATTACGATTCGTTTTCTTTGAATGGAGGAACTCCTTATTTTCAAAAGGCGCAGCAGATTGTAAACTATTCTCAAAATTCGGCCTTTAAGGGTTGGAGAAGTTTTGAAAGTCAAAAAAACAGATATTGGTTAGTAGAAAATATTTTGAATGCACGTTATGCTCCTATGCGCGAGTGCATGTATGCATATCATCGCAAGGGACTTGATATAATGCACCTAAATAGAGAAGATGGAAGATCAGAAATTTTAAAAAGTCTTTTGTTACTCAAAAAAGTTCATCAGCAACAACCTTTGTCTTTTAATATGCAAGTTTTTTTTAATGGAAAGGCAGATGAAGTGGTGAATATATTTACCGGTGGAATGCCCGATGAAAAACAAAAAGCAACCTTGCTTCTAAATGAAATAGACCCTGGAAATACTTCCAAGTATCAGAAGATAGGGCAATAGTTATAATAGTTTAAAATTAAAATTTCAGAAGGTAAAGATGGATGAACTGTAATTCATTTTTCTGATTTTCCATCACATGTGTTTAATTTCTTTTGGCAACACATAAAAAGTAGGATGCCTAAAGATTTTATCATTTGCTGGTTCAAAGAAAGGTCCTATATCTTCTGGGGAAGAAGAAACGATTGCATCGGAAGGCACTACCCAAATATTTGTTCCTTCGTTTCTGCGCGTATACAAATCTCTTGCATTTTCTAATGCCATTTCATTATCATGTGCATGAACGCTTCCACAATGTTTGTGTGGTTGTCCTGGTTTTGTTTGAACAAACACCTCCCAAAGTTTTCCTTGATTATCCATTTTTAAAATTATAAATTATGAATTAAAAATTATAAATATTTAGTATTTCTTTTGCTCATCACCATCACGCTGCACTCATTACTTTCTTCTTTGCTTCATGCGCATTAGCCGCTTCACGAACCCAAGCACCATTATTATGTGCGTTGATTCTTGCTTCTAATCGTTCTTTGTTGCAAGGTCCGTTTCCTTTCACAACATTGTTAAATTCTTCCCAATCTGGAGTTCCAAAATCGTAACTCTTTTTTTCTTCGTTCCATTTTAGTTTATCGTCCGGAACTTTTAGTCCGATTAATTCGGCTTGAGGCACAGTTTGATTTACAAAACGCTGACGCAACTGGTCATTGCTTTCTCTTTTAATTTTCCATTTAATTGCATTTGCAGTATTCGGAGATTTATCATCTGTAGGTCCAAACATCATTAAACTTGGCCACCACCAGCGATTTAAAGAATCCTGCGCCATTTCTTTTTGTTCAGCACTTCCCTTGGCAAGTGTTGTCAT
>CAYPEC010000100.1:0-4547 GCA_964409625.1 uncultured Bacteroidia bacterium
TCAAGCCCGAAAGTGTTTTGGTCAAACCCGAAAGTGTTTTGGTCAAACCCGAAAGTGTTTTGGTCAAACCCGAAAGCGTTTTGGTCAAACCCGAAAGTGTTTTGGTCAAGCCCGAAAGTGTTTTGGTCAAACCCGAAAGTGTTTTGGTCAAGCCCGAAAGTGTTTTGGTCAAGCCCTTTTATGCTTTGGTTGAACCCTTTTTGGTTTTGGTCAAGCCCTAAAGTGTTTTGGTCAAGCCCTTTTATGCTTTGGTTGAACCCTTTTTGGTTTTGGTCAAGCTCAGTTGAGCTTTGGTTTAACCCTGTAAGATTTTGGTAAGTCTAAATCAAGTTTTGGTTTCCCCGATTTGTATTTTGTTCTCCTTCTCCCGAACTCTTGTCTCCCCACTAAACTATTCCCTCCTCATATCTTCATCCCCTCATCACATGATTGTCTTTCCTCTGCTATTCCTTCTTCTTCTCTTTAAAGTGTTTGATGTTATAAGTAAACGTAAGCAGGAAATACTGTTGCAGTACGTTCGATTGTACATCCTCAAAGTAAGTTTCGGTAGTGTTTCGGGTGATGCTGTTGTTCTGTTTTAAAATATCGAACACACTCAAGCGAACTTCCGCTTGTTTGTTTTTCAAAAACTTGTATGCCATGCCTGCATTCCACAACATATAGTTTTGATTGTATGCACTTGATAATCCACTATTGTACTGATGGTTGAGTTCTGTTTGAATAACCAATGCTTTAAATAATAAAGTCTGTACTTTTATCTTTGAGTTCTGGTTATAATAATTGCTGTTTAAGCTCGGCTGAAGGGTGTTAACGATATTGTTGTAAGTAGTATTTGAAGACAGTGTAAAGTCAATCTTTTCGCTGATGTTGCTGCTGAGTACAAATCCGAATCCTGCATTTCCGCTATAGGAATAGTTAATTTGTTCGTTCACCATGCCTGGAGTTTTGGTGTAGCTTCCGCCTGCATTCAGGTTTAGGTTCGATTTCAGAAACTTTACCGGAAAGCCATAATTGGAAAATGAGCGTAGATTGTAGTATCCGTTCAAATTGGTTGGCTTGCTTAGCTGTGCTCCGCTTGGTAAAAAGATGTCGGATGCTAGTAGTGTATCTTTAGATGCTATGTAAGTGCTGTTTACAATGTAGTCTGAAGCATAGGTTCCTCCCACCATAGCAAAGAATGAGGTTCCCTTTTCGGTATTGGATGAGGAATATCGAATGGTTAAGCTGTTTTGCCAATCTTGCTTTAAATCTGGATTTCCGGTGCTTAGCTGCAAAGGGTTGCTGTTGTTCACCACATTCTGCAACTGACTTACCGATGGTGCATTGTTGCTGCTGCGATAAAAAGCACGCAAATTGCGTTTGTTCGAAAAGCGGTACGAAAAGCGGGCATTAGGCAGAATGCTATTGAAGGTTTTGTTTACCTTGTATTGTGTCGGAAAGTCTTGTTCTCCGCTCAACTGCGCATATTGGTAAGATGCTCCTGCACTCACATCCCATTTCTTTTCTCGGTATTGATAACTGCTACCAAATGAATGGGAAGCATACAAGCTATTAAAATCGTTCGAAAGCAATGTGTCAAAGCTGCTGTATTGGTTTTCGGCTGTATTAAAGTTAAATGTTTCTTTCTTCGAGATGCTTTTGTTAAAATTGTTTCCGTAAGTAAACTGTAGTTGGGCTTTGTCGTTAATAGGTTCAGTATAGTTGATGCTTGAGTTTGCTGTTAATCCCACCAAATCTTTATTGGCAATCTGATTAAGTGTATCGTTTGTTTGTAAAGTATCAGCTAAGTAAAGCGTGTACGAATCAAGATTGGAGTTGCCTTGATTTGTATTGTAGCCAGGTGTTACATTCACCGAAAAGGTTCTTCCTCGCTTTTTAAATGAATGTCTGTAGAGCAGGGGAGCAGAGATGTTGGCTCCTACCAAATCAGAACCACTGTTATTGATAATATCGCTCAATTCAAGTGTAGATAAAGAGTTTATTCCGAATAATGTGTTCTCTCCTTTGTTTTGTTGTACCGATGCTCTGGGCTGAAATAAAATACTGTTCATGGTATCTATCTTCCACTCAATCTTTAAATTCATTCGGTGATTGATGTTGGTGCTTTGTGTTTTCTTGGCTTCATCATAAGTAAGCCCTGTGCTTTCATTGCTAATGTATTGCCTGAATGTGTTGTTTAGTGTGGTGTTATCACCATAATTAAAAAAATAACTTCCTGTAAATTCTACCTTCTTAAATTGGTTGGCATAGTTCATTCCAAATGCATGGGTAGTGGTTATCCCGTTTGCCTGATTAACTAAAAAATTTTCTGCACTGTTTTGTTGTCCTCCTTGTCTTCCTCCACCTCTTGGTCCACCACCAGCGCCTCTGTTGCCTCCTCCTCCTGAACTTGCTGTAACTCCTAATAAATCTTCTGAAGAAAAGTTTTGGTCGTTGGTATTGTTGGTGTTTCCTAAAATAGTAAAGCGCCTTTTTTCTTTAAATGAATTGATTGAAAAGCCACCTTTCCATCGGTCTTCATAACCATACCCTCCAAATACCTTCCCGAAGGTTCCGTTTCTGAATTGTGCTTTTGTAACAATATTGATCGTCTTGGAGCTGTTGCCATCATCAAACCCTGTAAACTGGCTTTGTTCACTCTTCTTATCAAACACTTGAATTTTATCAATTACCTCCGCAGGTAAATTCTTGAGGGCTGCATTGGCATCATCGCCAAAAAATTCTCTGCCATCTACTGTTACTTTTTTAACTTCTTCGCCTTGTGCCTGCACCTTCCCATCCTGAACTGTAATTCCGGGCATTTTGGTTATTAGGTCTTCTGCGTTGGCATCTTTGTTTACTTTGTAAGCATCTGCGTTTATTTGGGTGGTATCTCCCTTTTGTTGCACAGGGACTACATTGCTAACTATGTCTACTGTTTTTAATTTAGTGATACTTGACTTGAGTGCTATTTTACCAAGCACCACAGGGGCATTGCTTAATTCTACACGAGTGAAATAATCTTCAAAGCCAATGTATTTTATTTTTAAGATGTATTTGTTAGGAGCAAGGTTCTCTAACCTGAATTTTCCATCTATGTCACTTGCAGTTCCTGAAACAATCGAAGAATCAAGTGGCTTGAGCACTGTAACAGTAGCAAATGCAGCAGGGTTATTTTCCTTTTCGATAATTTCTCCGCTAATACTTAAGTTTTGAGCTTGTGCAAACGATGTAAAGAATAGATATAGTAGGAGTAGCAGGGAAGTTTTTCTCATTAAATGGTTGTTGGGCTTTTGCACGAATGTTCCTTCGACACAGTTTTTCAAGAAAGGTTTAATCATATAGAATTATCCTCCTGCTTTTTTTGCTTTGTAATTCATTTCTGTAAGCAGTTTCAGAATTTTGTCTCTGTGGTCGCCTTGTATCAGTATTTCTCCATCTTTTACAGTTCCTCCAACTCCACATTTTTGTTTCAATATTTTTCCGAGCTGTTCTAAGTCTTCTAATTTTCCTACATAATCCGCAACTCTTGAAACCATTTTTCCTCCACCTTTTCTATCTAGGTATATCTTTAGGTTTTGTTGCTGTGCAGGCAATGTATCGTTTTCAACATTGTCTTCATTCTTTGGTAATTCAAAGTTTCTGTTGGTTGAAAACACCAATCCTCCTAAGTCGTTTTTCTTACTCATTGCAAATAACGGTTAATGATTGCGGTATAATTTTAATTTTTATTTCTTTTCCTGATGTTATTGGTTCTCCATCTACATGAGCAGTTTCAAATGTTTGTGTAATGCTTAGCTCTTTACTTTTGAATGATTGATACAGAGAGGATGATTCAACTTTTTTGTTGAGCAGTTTATAAATCAAGAATGGCATTTGAAACAAATTCGGTTTTCGTAGAAGAAAAATATCTAACTCTCCATCACTCGTACTTGCCTGTGGAGAAATCCAAGCATCATTTCCCCATTGAGAACTATTCGAAACGCCTACTAAAAATGCCTTTTGCTTTATCTGTACATTCTCTGATTTGATTTCAAACACCTGTTCGCGATAGCTGAAAAACTCTTTCAAAATAATCTTTATATAGGTTGAAAACCCTCGCTTGGTTTGCTTTGTAAACAAATGACTTATGTGCGCATCGAATCCCACACCTGCAGCACAAACAAAAAAACGCTCATTAAAAAGTGCTGTATCTATTCTGTTCGTTTTGTATTTATTTATTAATTCTATCGCAGATGTTATCTTCAACGGAATTCTTAAATGCCTTGCAAGCCCATTGCCAGAACCCATAGGGATAATTGCTAATGCCACTGAAGTATTCACTATAGCTTTTGCAACTTCATTTACAGAGCCATCTCCACCCACAGCAACTATTATTTGAAATCCACTTTGAACTGCCTTGGTAGTTATTTCTGTTGCGTGATGCGGGTGCTCAGTAAAAGCAATTTCATAATCAAAAAGATTCAAGTCAAGATGCTTGGGAATTAGCTCTGCAACTAACCTTTGCTTTCCCTTTCCTGAAATAGGGTTGATAATAAATAGAATCTTCTTTTTCACTTTTCTATGGT
>CAYPEC010000101.1:0-4491 GCA_964409625.1 uncultured Bacteroidia bacterium
GTATTGCTGCTACTGCCGAAGAAGTTACTATTATAGATTTACCTAATAATCAAGGAAGGGCAATTGCACAAGTTAAGGATTTTCAAATTGTAAATGGTGGTCAAACCACAGCATCAGTTTATCACACTTGGAAAAAAGATAAAGTGGATATAAGTAAAGTATTTGTTCCTGTTAAACTTACCATTGTAAAAAACAGAGAAAATTTTTCTGAAATAGTGGGTCGTATTGCAGAATATGCAAACACACAAAATAAAGTTTCAGCATCAGATTTAAGTTCAAACAAAGAAAATCACGTTTTAATCGAAAAATTATCAAGAACAATTTGGGCTCTACCTATTTCAGGGGAAACTACTCAAACACGCTGGTTTTTTGAACGTTCAAGGGGACAATATAAGAACGAACGTATAAGATTTGGAATCACACCATCAAAACGAAAACAGTTTGACAAACAAAATCCTAGAAGTCAAATGTTTACGAAAGAATCTTTGGCTAAAAATATAAATTCATATGAGGAGGTTTATAATGGTAAGAAATTAGTAATTGGTCCTCATATTGTTGTAAGAGGAAGTCAAAAAAATTATGCTCAATTCCTGAATTATAATTTCAGTTTCAAGGTAGATAATATTTGGTTTGAAGATGCTATTGCTAAAGCAATTTTATTTTCATCTGCCGAAAAGGTATATGGTGTAAAACCTAATGCCATTGGAGATATGCGTTATATTACAGTTCCTTATTCATTAGCTTGGTTAGGTTTTAAATTGAACTACAAACTTGATTTATACAAAATCTGGAAACAACAATCGTTGAGCGCCACTCTTAAGTCCAAACTACACGAAGTAATGTCTAAAATAGAGGATTCCATCAAAACCAAAGCTCCAGGCTCTTTATATGGTGAGTGGGCAAAAAAAGAAGAATGTTGGAATGTAATAAAAAATGAGGATTTTAATATTGATTTGAATAGTTTAATAGAAGAATTAGAAAGCAAATCATCCGAAAAGAGAAAAAGGTTAAGTGAGGTTGAAGTTGAAAATCAATTAATTCAAGCTGAATCTGATTTTGTAAAATCTATTCCAATTGCTAAATGGCTTGAAATAAGTAAAATAGGATCTGATATTGAGAATATGTCACAACACCTAAAAGACAGAGCTATTAATATACAATCTACCCTACGCTTAAATAAAGAATTATCTGAAAACCAAAGAAAGGATGCTATAAAAATCATTGAAAATATTTTAGTAAGCTCCCCAAATTTCTTTGACGAAGTTTCAGAAGTTTCAAGAATGCCAGAAGCTGAGACGAATAATAAAATTAGTTCAGATTTACTATCGAAAATGGTGGTATGGGACACCAAAGCTAAAGTGTTGTCAGCTAAAGAGTTGCAATATATTGCTGATTTTGCTTATGGTCTTAAAACTTTAAATGATTTTCACGAAAAAAATATTAAGAGACATTTAACTCGATTACAAGATGCAGGTTTCATCGCATAACAACCACACACATTGCCAAGCCGAACCATCCCAAAGCTTGGCAAAGAGTGTGTCTGCCCAACCGCACCACCAAAACGACTGATAAACAGGCGGACAAAAAAGAACACCGAAGCGATAACACGGGTTTGGCAAAAGTGGCGGTTCAGTGCTCCGCAGATACATTTGTGGTTAATGAAAGTTTGGTTCTCCGCATCAACATTAGTGGTGAAAATCGCCACCTTCGCCAAGCCCGAAACCGTTACTGGCTAGTTGTGTCGAAAATACGCAAGTAAAAACAATTTGAAATGAAGCATTAGTTTCCGCATAAAGTTGAGGAAACATTAGCGTGAAAGTTGGAATTTGCCAACAGAAACTTGAAAAGTTTGTGGTTAAAATCGTAATTTCGAAAAAAAACCAACCATTAACGGCAGTTACACAATACTCGGGTTTCCGTATCCTTGTGCGTCGTGTAACTGCGAAACATTGGCAACAAGTTAAAACCGATACCAAATGAAAAAGAAAATTAAGTTTTTTATTACAAGTTACCTTGTGCTTTTATGCCTTGGAGTTATTTCTTGCGAAGATTGTGGGCCTTTTCCTGATAGTTTTAAAGTAACTGATTTAAACTGGAAAATCTATGAAGGAATTTATACTGAAACACCAAATAATGACTTGAATTTATCTGAAATAACTGAAAATTCTGTTCTCTACAACAAATTTTCAATATTTATTGAACCTCGAAAGGAAACATATTTTTCAGTAATCAATGAAATCAATTCTATAAATTTGATAAGTTCTGCATATGCTTGCTCTCCAGTTACTCCAAAAACTAATGATAATATTGAAAACATTGAAATTTTCACAAATAAGGATTTTAATTCTAATCATCTTGTTGGAGAAAATTTAGCGGGAATTTTTGATGTTATAATTTATGACTCTGAAAATGAAATATATTATGAAAAATTTGATCTAGTAACTTATTTAATTTCAAAACCAAAAGTACCAACTGAAATGACTTTAATTTTAAAAGATTCTCCATTTGAAACTTCTAATTTTAAGTTTAGTATTAAATATTATCAAAATGGAAAAGATATAAATTATTTAGAATTTGAAACTAACTCGATTGAAATAAGAAAATAAAACCTGTTGCCAATACCGTATAAAAATAATTGCGGTTTAGTACTTAATCAAAGGTCGTTGTATGTTTGTAACGTCTAATTTTCCTTCGGAAATCCCTAGCATTTCCGCATAAAGTTGACTAAACAGAAGCTTGAAAATTGGAACCTGACAGCGGAAACCTGAAAAGCAGAAGCGTGAAAGTTGGAATTTGCCAACAGGAACTTGAAAAGTTTACGGTTAAAATCGTAATTTCGAATAAAAACAACCAGCCAGTAACAGCAGTTACACAATACACAAGGCTTTTGTGGAATTATCGTTTCGCAACACGTTTTCGTTCAGCGGAAAATACTCGGGTTTCCGAATCCTTGTGCATCGTGTAGCTGCAAAACGTTGTAAATCAGCTTACAGAAACCTTAAACAAGACAAAAGTGAAAATAGAAAAATTACACCATATCGCAATTATCTGTTCTGACTATGAAAAATCAAAACAGTTTTACACCGAAATACTAGGGTTTAAAATTGACAATGAAGTTTACCGATCAGAAAGAGACTCATACAAACTTGACCTTTCGCTAAACGGACAATATTTAATCGAACTTTTTTCATTTCCAAATCCGCCTCAAAGACCAACAAGACCGGAGGCATTAGGATTAAGACATATATCATTTGGCGTAAAAAATATTGAAACAGAAATAAAGTTTTTAGTTTCAAAAAATATAACAATGGAACAAATTCGTGTCGACGAATTCTCAAATAGAAAATTTACATTTTTTAATGACCCTGACAATTTACCAATTGAGATTTACGAAATAGGATAGACATTGAAAATTATATAGAAAAGATAAAGACAAAATTTCCTCATATTGACAACTTGCAACCTTGGGAAATCATTGACAATTAATAAAGCATATTATTTAATAGGATAAAATCATTGATAATAATTATAAACTTGAAAACAAAATTGCAATAGACAAGACAGCAACTATTGAGCAAGGTTGCATTTTGAAAGGAATAATTAATAGTTCTGATAATTGTTTTATTGGTGCAACTCCCCGATATCCCCCCGCTACCCGAAGACTTCCATAAAAATAAAACATTCTTGAAATGTTGAAGTGCTGTGCGAAGTCCCTGCTATTCTCAACAATTAGAAATTATGCGCTCTATGGTAGCATTTATTTTTCAATAAATGTCTCGATTATTATTCAAAAGGGTTCGTTGCCCAAATAGTTACTTCGGGGATAAATCCTTTGTTACGCATTGCTACAATCGAAATAATAGTATGTGCAATATCTTCTGAACCAAGCTTATTCGATTGTTCTTTGCGCTCGTCGCGATTTTCTCGCGATCTGTAAGTAAATGCAGTTGTGACTTCACTTGGATTTACTAGTGCTACTCGAATATTATATTTTCGTAATTCAGCTTGCCAAGATTGAGTCATACCTCTAACAGCAAATTTTGATGCGGCGAAAACTGAACCTTGTGCAAAACCTTTTTGGCTTGCGGTTCCTCCAATATTTATAATATTGCCTGAGTTTTGCTCCTTAAATTGTGTTAAGAACTCTTGCGTTAGCAAGGCCATTCCAAATACGTTAGTGTTGTACACGCTTAATAAATCGTTTTCTGTAATTTCGCCAAGTGCAGGAAATGCTCCAATACCAGCATTATTTACCAAAGTGTCAATTCTCCCGTCCAATAAAGCTAATGCCTCTTTGGCCTATTGTGGTATTGATTTTAAATCACTAATGTCAAATGATAATGGAATTGCGCCTATTTCGTCTGCTACTTTTTTTAGTTTGTTTTCATCTCTGCCTGTAATTACAACTTTAGCACTTTATTCTCTGATGATTTTTTCTTCTTTTCCATTAGCACAGGTATGTGATTTGAGCCTCTTTAAAATCACTTGACA
>CAYPEC010000102.1:0-4417 GCA_964409625.1 uncultured Bacteroidia bacterium
AGACATTTGCAAAGCGAAAATTAATTAATTGTCTACCGCTTTTGCAAATGCTTTGCCGAATGCCCGCATTTTTGGTAGGTGCTGTTAGTAGTTGTGGGGCGCACACAGTTTTTCAATCATCTTTTAGTCTAACTGCATGCCCCGTTTTCTTCCATTGTCGCCAAGTAGCAAGTCTGCCCATTTTTTTCTTTGATATTCTCTTTCCTTTATTGTCGTACTCAATGATTTTGTATTTATATATTCCCCTGTGTTCAAAACAACTCACATGATACTTAATACGTTCAAATTTTATTAAATGTCCACCCGCGTCATACGTTTTTTTCAATGAAACATGTGTATAGGATGTTGAACCGAATGGACGTTGTTTGGATTTGCCAATAACCCTTCCTTCCTTGTCCCAGATTTTTGTTTTAAGAGTTCTAAACATATTACACGAACCCCGACTTCTTTTTGTGCCGTCTAAGTACATTGATCGGGTTTGTCTGCGTTGTGCGGAATTATAATAGGAAGTGAAATAATAACTGTCCTTACTGTCGTCTGTGACAAGTTTATAGACCAGTTTTAATTTAGGATTAAGCGTGTCATAAAAAACGGAGTCGAGTTGAGAGAAAACGAATAAGACAGTGTCACCATTTGATTTAGAATGGGGTTTAGGATTACCTGTCTGCGAAGAAATTGTCTGCGAGAAGGCGAATAAAAATATGATAATTTGTTTTGTCAACAGAAATGTTTTTATTTTACGTAATTTTCGCCCCATTACTACTAACTAGTGGATAAGCGCATAAATGTTCTAAATTTTTCTCTGATTATCATATACTTATTTAGAACAATACTTTTTTTGTTATTTGTTTTCTTTAAACAAATCTACAAAATATTTAATTCATAATTGTAAAAGAGTTTTCTCATCCCGAAGTATCGGGATTCGAAATGACATTTCCTTTATTTCACCCTCTTCACAGCCCATCCGCTTCTGTCGGGTAATGCACCGCACAGGTATTTATAACCATGTTTTTTGGCAACACGGTTTACCACAATGGTAGGTGAGTATTTGGCTTTCCAATCTTTTTTTTCAATTACCAATGCTTCGCCAACTTTTAATGCAAGCACTGCATTGTAAAACGGAGAACTTCGCCCACGCCCATGCAGGGTAAGCCTTTCAAACTCTTCGGGTTCTATTTTTCGTATCATATTTTAAATCTATTCTAAAAGTATTGTTACTTTAACTTACTCTATTCTTACTTTAACTCACTCTATTGTTACTTTAACTTACTCTATTGTTACTTTAACTTACTCTATTGTTACTTTAACTTACTCTATTGTTACTTTAAGTTGCTCTATTCTTATTTTAACTTACTCTATTGTTACACTAACTTATTCTTTTGTTACATTAAACAGAACAAAAAAGCCCATTAGCAAAATACCAATGGGCTTTTTCTATTATGGATTAGGAGGAGTTTCGGTAATTCCACCTTGTCCCTCAAAGAGAGGTTTTAAATCATCTACCACCGCATCGGCACCTGCCACATTATTATCAGCTGCCTTTTGTGCCGAACTATAAAATTCGCGAAACCAAGTGTATGCCTCCGAGCCAGCTACCTGCTGCAAATCCTGATACATCTCAAGTACTTTGAGTATTTGAGTAATGTATTTTTGCAACTGGTCGTATAAATTCAAATCATTATTTGCCTCAGCCAGAGTTCCCGCAAAACCACTTACAAGAGTAGGATTGGCAGTTGCATGATTTTGAATAGCTCGTTTTACATAAGCATAGCGTTGGTTATCTATGTTCGATAACTGAACGCGCTCTTGCTTGGTAAGATTAATTTTTACAACAAGATTTGTAATCAGCGAATCAATAGCCGCCTGAATTGCTGTTTCTTGTGGTAGCGTAAGGGTTGTGTTCACTTTGTTAAAAGGCATAATTTTTAGTTTTTAGGGTTTATAATTTAGGATTTATTTGTTTTTTCTTTTCTGTTTTTCGTTTCTTAATCAATGCGTTTACTTGTTTAAAAAAATCTTCGATGCTTATGTTATAATGGCTCAATAACCGAAGAATGGAAATGGTTTTCATGTTCACTCCTTTTTCGTATCGTCCATATAATGCTACATCCATATAAATAGCATCAGCAAATTGTTTTTGATTGTGCTTTGTATTTTTTTCGCGCAAGGTCTTTAGCACCTCACCCATATTATGCATCAACATTTCTTCATCTTTGCTAAATTCCATTAAAGCAAAATAATAGAAAAGAAAACAATTTCGGTAGGACTTTAAAGTAGATAATGAAACAGAGTTTTAAATTTGCATTCACATAACATCTAAATCTGATTACATTTGTTCACAGCAATAAATGAATATATCTTCCTACATAGCCAAGCGATATTTATTTTCAAAAAAATCGCATAATGCCATCAACATTATTTCTTTTATTTCCGTTTTAGGAATCGGAATTGGAACCATGGCATTGATTGTTGTTCTCTCTGCTTTTAATGGTCTTTCGGGGCTGGTGCAATCGCTTTATACTTCCTTTGATTCGGATATTCAAATTACAGTTAAGGAAGGAAAAATATTTAATCCTTCTGCTCCTGAAATTCAACAACTGAAAAGCATAAATGGAGTTTTATATTTCAATGAAATATTGGAAGAAAATGCACTTTTGAAATATAACGACAAGCAATGTATTGTAACCGTAAAAGGCGTTGGCGCTGATTATCAAAAAGCATCGCAGATAGATTCGCTTGTAAAAGATGGAAGCTTTATGCTCACAAAAGGCAAAGAAAATTATGTTGTTGTTGGCAGAGGTGTGAGCAATATTTTAGACGCATCTACCAATGATTATTTTATTCCAATTCAGTTTTTTTCTCCAAAAAGAGGAAGAGCTCAAAGTGTAAATCCGGATGATGCGATTAATAAAAAAAGTGCCTATGTAAGCGGAATATTTTCGGTGAATGAAGAGTTTGATTTAAAATATACAATCACCGATTTATCTTTTGCCCGTGAGCTTTTTGAATACACAAATGAAGTTAGCTCCATAGAAATTACACTTGCTCAAAATGCGGATAAAGATGAAGTGTTAGAAAAAATTAAAAGCGGTTTAGGAAATAAGTATGAAGTGAAAAATCGTTATCAGCAAAACGAAATTTTATTTAAAACACTTGAATCTGAAAAGCTCTGGACGTTTATCATTCTTGTTTTTATTCTTGTTATTGCTACCTTCAATGTCATTGGTTCGCTTACCATGCTCATCATCGAAAAGAAAAAAGACATAAAAATTCTTACCAATATGGGTGCAGATATTTCTTTGATACGAAAAATATTTTTTAAAGAAGGAATGATGATTACGCTTGTTGGTGCACTTAGTGGTTTGCTTTTGGGAACAATTCTTTGTGTGATGCAACAACAATTTAAATTAATAAAATTTGAAGAAGGATTTATTGTTGATGCTTATCCAGTAGCAATGAAATTAACGGATTATCTTGCTACATTTTTGGTAGTTCTTTCTATTGGATTTATTGCGGCTTGGTATCCTATCCGATTATTTACAAAAAGATATTTTGCCTAATCGCAGGATAAAACTCCATTTTTTAAAACAGGAATTTTTGTAGTAACATCAAATTGCAAACAATATTTGATATCGTTTTTCAAATTTAATTTTGCCAATCTTTCTTTGTGAGAAGCATTTCGCAAAAATGTAATTGGATTTTCTTTAGCATTTTCATATAAAAATTTTGCAGCCAAGGCAGCATCACTCGATGCTTTGAAAGCATTATGAGCAGTTAGCTTGCTAACCACAGCCCCAGCAAAAAGAGTATCTTCTAAATTGAATTTATTTTTCCACCCCGAACAAAGCAGAACAACATTTCTATTTTCTTTTTCGAGATAACTACACAAAGCAGAAATATTTACAAAAGCTCCAATCACAACTTTGTAAGCATTTTTAGCAGCTTCTATTGCTTGTGTTCCATTTGTGGTTGTAATTACAATGGTTTGTCCTTTTACGCATTCACCCATATAGCTGTAAGGAGAATTTCCAAAATCAAAACCTTCAACAGGAATTGCATCTCTTTCAGCACCTACCATAAATCCTTTTTTCTTGTATTCCCAAGCTTCTTCAACGGTTGCAATCGGAATCATTTTAGATGCTCCATGATGAAAAGCAGTGCAGATAGCAGATGTAGCTCTCAGTACATCAATCACTACAACTATACTATCCTTCTGCTCTTGCAATGGATATAATGCAGGAGAAAAACAAACATCAATATCATTTTTTGATGCATCCATTTTTTATTTATTCAAAAAAGGAATTTTTACCACCTTTGCTTTAATTGCTTTATCACGAATTAAGATAAATATTTCAGTTCCCGATTTTGAAAACTCTGTTTTTACATAACCCATTCCGATTGCTTTATTCAATGATGG
>CAYPEC010000103.1:0-2421 GCA_964409625.1 uncultured Bacteroidia bacterium
ATGAAAGGGAAATATATTTTTACTTACGAGCAAGCTATGAGAGTTGCAGATTTGCCAATGATTATGGATGTTGGATTAAGAATTGAAAAATCATCTGCCGAATAAATTATGTCAAAAGAAGAAAATACATCAAACTATATCAATCGTTTTTGGCTGATTATTCTAGCACCCGTATTTCTTTTATTACTAATTGTTACTCTTACTGCTTTCGAAATTTTTGGCGACTTGCCATCCATCGAAGAATTACAAAATCCTAAAAGCAATTTAGCTACTGTTGTTTACTCTTCGGATATGAAAGAGATTGGTAAATTTTATTTGGAAAATAGAACAAATGTTCGCTACAAAGAAATTAATTCCAATGTTATTCATGCATTACTTGCTACTGAAGATATTCGATTTTACAAGCACTCTGGAATAGATGGCAGAGGATTGGTGCGTGTGCTTTTTAAAACTGTTTTAGGCGGAGACCAAAGCTCAGGAGGAGGCAGCACAATTACGCAACAATTAGCAAAAATGCTTTTCCCAAGAAATGAGAAGCAATCAAAATTTGAACTTGCTTTCAGAAAAATTAAAGAATGGATTATTGCTGTGAAACTTGAAAAGCAATACACCAAAGAAGAAATTATGACTATGTATTTAAACAAGTTTGATTTCTTAAATTTAGCTGTTGGAATAAAATCTGCATCCACCATTTATTTTGATAAATCCCCTGATTCATTAAAAGTTGAAGAAGCTGCAATGCTTGTTGGAATGGCTCAAAATCCTTCACTCTATAACCCTGTAAGGCGACTTGAACAAACACAAAAAAGAAGAAATATTGTTCTTGGTCAAATGATGAAATATAATTTTATCACTCAGCAACAATTTGATTCTCTAAAACAAATTCCAATTACACTTAATTTTAAACCAGAAAGCCACAACGAAGGACTTGCAACTTATTTCAGAGAATATTTGCGTGATAATTTTTTGAAAAAATGGACGGAACAAAATCCAAAACCCGATGGAACAAAATATGATGTCTATCGCGATGGATTAAAGATTTATACCACCATTGACTCTCGAATGCAAACGCATGCAGAAGAGGCCGTGAATGAACACATGAGCGACCTACAAGTGAAATTTTTCAAAGACTGTAAAAAGAAAAAAAATTCTCCATTTGCTTGGAATGTTACTAAAAAGGAAATTGAGGAAATTATGAACTCTGCAATGAAGCGCTCTTCTCGATTTAAAAACCTTAAGAAGGCAGGGATGAGCGAAGACAGTATCAAATTAAATTTCATGCAGAAAACCGAAATGAGAATTTTTTCTTGGAAAGGAGATATTGATACAACTCTTACTCCATGGGATTCTATCAAATATTATAAATCTATTCTTCAAACAGGATTTATGGCAATGGAGCCGCAAACAGGATTCGTGAAAGCTTGGGTAGGCGGAATTAATCATGAACATTTTCAATACGACCATGTGAAAATAGGAAAAAGGCAAGTTGGCTCAACCTTTAAACCTTTTGTTTATGCGCTTGCTATTCAAGAAGGGTATTCTCCATGCTATCGAGTTCCAAATGTCCCTGTAACGATTGATTATGACAAAAACCAACCTGCCTGGACACCAAAGAATGCCGCAGGAGAAGAAAAATATGAAGGCAAAATGGTTACATTAAAATTTGCATTAGCCCAATCCATAAACTACATCTCAGCATATTTAATTAAACAATTTGGACCTCAGGCATTAGTTAATTTTGTTAGAAAACTTGGTATTACAAGTCCAATGGAGGCAGTGCCTTCAATTTGTTTAGGAACCCCTGAAATTTCGGTTTATGAAATGGTAGGAGCAAATAGCACATTTGCAAATAAAGGAACTTGGATAGAACCAATTTTTGTAACACGAATTGAGGATAAAAACGGAAAAGTATTAGCAGAATTTTTTCCTAAATCAGAAGAAGTAATGAGCGAAGAAAAGGCATACATTATGACTCAACTTATGCAAGGTGTTGTTCTTGGAGGTACAGGGGGGCGATTAAGATTTACGTATAAACTTAATAATCCTATAGCTGGGAAAACAGGAACAACTCAAAATAATTCGGATGGTTGGTTTATGGGCTTAACGCCTGATTTAGCTTCCGGATGCTGGGTTGGAGCAGAAGATAGAAGCGTACATTTTAATTCAACTGACCAAGGACAAGGAGCTGCAATGGCTTTGCCGATTTATGCTAAGTTTTTACAAAAAGTATATGCCGATAACAATTTGAAAACATCAAAAGGAGAATTTGAAAAACCAAAAAAGAAAATAGAGGTGGAACTTGATTGTTCGCAGTATGACAAGGACATGGATAAAGGAACAACAGAAGATTTCGATAATTCTCAAGAAAACTTTTAACACTAATATTTTTAGAAAAATGAATAAGAAAGTTGCAAATGCAGA
>CAYPEC010000103.1:2521-4414 GCA_964409625.1 uncultured Bacteroidia bacterium
AAACAAACCATAACAACAGTTCCCGGCTCTGCTTTTTTTGACTCCGCTATGAGTTTTGGAATGATACGTTCACGCAAAGTGGATTTAACAATACTTGGGGCAATGGAAGTTTCTGAAAACGGAGATATAGCAAATTGGAAAATTCCAGGGAAGATGGTGAAAGGAATGGGTGGTGCTATGGATTTGGTAGCGGCAGCAAAAAATATTATTGTGGCCATGCAACACGTTAATAAAGCAGGAGAATCAAAACTTTTAACAAAGTGTGATTTGCCGCTGACGGGTATTCGTTGCGTAAAAAAAATTGTAACAGAACTTGCTGTATTGGATATAACACCTCAGGGCTTTAAGCTTTTAGAACGCGCACCGGGCGTGAGTGTTGAACAAATTAAAAATGCTACTGCAGGCAAATTAATTATTGAAGGAGATATTCCTGAAATGAATATTTCTTAATGAATAATAAAAGAAAAATTGCAGTAATTGGCGCTGGACCAGCGGGCTTAACAGCTGCATACCTTCTTACTAAAAACGGCTATGATGTTACTATTTTTGAAACCAACAAAAAATATGTTGGGGGAATAAGCCGAACAGAAAATTATAAAGGGTATTTATTTGACATTGGTGGGCACCGATTTTTTTCTAAATCAAAAGAAGTAGAAGATTTTTGGACTGAAATTTTAGGAGATGATTTGATTCATCGACCCAGAAAATCAAGAATATTCTATAAAGGGAAATTTTACTCCTACCCTCTTAAAGCTTTTGAAGCACTTTTAAATTTAGGTATTATAGAGTCTTTTCTATGTGTTCTATCTTATTGTTATGCTCAATTATTTCCTAAAAAAAATCCAAACAATTTTGAAGATTGGGTAAGCAATCATTTTGGGAAAAGACTATTCAATATTTTTTTCAAAACTTATACTGAAAAAGTTTGGGGGATGGATTGTAAAGATATTTCAGCTGATTGGGCAGCACAAAGAATAAAAGGATTATCACTCTCCAGTGCCATAAAAAATGCACTATTTGGAAACACTCAGAAGGAAAAAGGAGTAATCAAAACATTGATTGATTCGTTTCGATACCCAAGAAAAGGACCCGGTATGATGTGGGAAAAGTGTGCTGAAAAAATAACTGCTGAGGGAGGAAGAATTTTAATGGACAAAAAAATTTCTTCGCTTAGTTTCTCGAATGATAAATGGAAAATCTCCGCAGGAAATGAGATATTTGAAAATTACGATGAGGTAATTTCAAGTATGCCTATGCGAGAGCTTACACAAATACTAAATCCTTTGCCGCTAAAAGAAACAATAGATGCTGCAAAGAATTTAAAGTACCGAGATTTTTTAACTGTTATGCTTATTCTAAAAGATGAAAAACAATTTGATGACAATTGGATTTATATTCACGATCCTTCGGTTAAAGTTGGACGTATTCAAAATTTTAAATCATGGTCGCCCGAAATGGTTCCAAATGATGAAATGTGTTGCTATGGATTAGAATATTTTTGTTTTGAAAACGATGGTTTATGGAACTCTAAAGATGAAGAACTAATCAATCTTGCAAAAAAAGAACTTGAAAAAATTGGAATTGCAAAAGCAAGCGAAATAGTTGATGGTTGTGTGGTAAGACAAGCAAAGGCATATCCTGTTTACGATGAAAATTATAAAATTAATATTGAAAACATTGTAAATGGAATTTCATCTTATAAAGGATTGCATCTAGTTGGCAGAAATGGAATGCATAAATACAATAACCAAGACCACTCCATGATGACAGCCATGCTTGCCGTAAAAAATATTATTGAAGAAAAAACTATTTACAATCTTTGGAATGTGAATCAAGATGCGGAATATTTAGAAGACATTTCGACAGAAAAGCATATTTTTGACTCAGGAAGAA
>CAYPEC010000104.1:0-1883 GCA_964409625.1 uncultured Bacteroidia bacterium
TTGGTATGTATTATTTGTTTTCTATCTTTGCACTCCGTTTTTTAGAAAATTATAAATTAACTATTGGAATTCAATTAATTATTATTTGTTATGCAAAATAAAGGAGCTATCAGACTATTTGCCATCTTACTTGCTTTGGCTTGTATTTTCTACATGTCGTTTACATGGAAAGTTAGAACAGTTGAGAACGATGCGAAACAATATGCCGAAAGCTATATTACATCAAAGGAAGTAACCGATGCAGCTAAAAAAGCATCTGTAGATAATCCAGAGTATGAAAAAATATATCTCGATTCTATATACAATCATAAAATTGACCTCTTTTTAGATTCTGTAAGAAAACTACCTATTTACAATATTTTAATTACTCAATACACTTATGAGGATTGCAAGGAAAAGGAAATCAACCTTGGTCTTGACCTTAGAGGTGGTATGAACGTAGTGTTGGAGGTTTCTGTTCCAGATATTATTCGTCAGATGTCGAATAACAGCAACGACCCAGTGTTTAACAAAGCAATTGCTGAAGCACAAGTAAAATCCCGCACAAGCGATAAAGATTTTGTTACACTTTTTGCTGAATCATTTAAAACGATTGACCCCAATGCAAAGCTTGCAGTAAACTTTTTAACTCTTGAGTTAAAAGGAAAAGTAGATATCAATACATCTGATGATATTGTGCTACAACTTTTACGCGACCGTGTTACAGAGTCTCTTGAAACAACTAAAAATACACTTGAAGCACGTATCAATAAATTTGGTGTGGCTCAACCAAACATTCAAAAACTTGAAGGTAGCGGAAGAATTGCAGTAGAGTTACCAGGGGTAAAAGATAAAGAGCGTGTTCGTAAATTATTACAAGGAACTGCAAATCTTGAGTTCTGGGAAACACACGAAAATAAAGACATTTACCAACTTTTAGTTGAAGCAAATAAGCGATTAAAAGCTGATGCAGCTCTTAATGATTCTATAGCTACTAATGATACAACTGCAGTAAAAGATTCTACAGCCACATTGGCATTAAAAAATGATACAGCAAAGAAAGATACAACAGCATCGCTTACATCTCAACTGAAAAAAGATACTGCTGCTACTGCAACTTCTGCAGCTAAAGACACATCTCTTGAAGCATTCAAAAAAGAAAATCCTTTATTTTCCGTTCTTCGCCCTGCATTGTATCAAGACCAACAGAACAACTACCAGTTGCGTCCAGGACCAGTTGTAGGTTATTCATCAATAAAAGATACAGGAAAAGTTAATGCATTATTGGCTGATAAAAGAGTTAAGAATCTTTTCCCAGCAAGAATGAAATTTTTATGGGGCTTTAAACCATTTGATAAAGAAGGAACAGCACTTGAATTAGTAGCTATTAGAGTTTCTTCTCGCGATGGTAAATCTCCATTGTCAGGTGATATTATTTCGGATGCTCGTAAAGAATTTGACCAACAAGGAGGTTCTGGAAGTCCCCAAATCTCTATGAGCATGACTCCTGAAGCAGCTCAAATTTGGAAGCGATTAACAAAAGACAATATCGGTAAGAGTATTGCAATTGTTTTAGATAACAGCGTATATTCTTTTCCTACAGTGCAAAGTGAGATTGGTGGAGGTAATTCATCTATCTCTGGAAACTTTACCGTTCGTGAAGCAGATGACTTAGTAAATATTTTAAAAGCAGGTAAACTTCCGGCTCCTGCACGTATTGTATCTGAAGAAACAGTAGGACCTACATTGGGTGCTGAATCAATCAATGCAGGATTTCTTTCATTTATTGTAGCCATTATAGTAGTAATGCTTTATGTAATTTTTTATTACAACAAAGCTGGTGTAGTAGCTGTGGTTGCATTGTTTGCTAACATGTTCTTCATCGTTGGTATTCTTGCATCACT
>CAYPEC010000104.1:1983-4393 GCA_964409625.1 uncultured Bacteroidia bacterium
GAAAATTTATTGCGTCATACAAAAATTGATTTCGTTGGAAAAAGAAAATGGTATTACATGCTTTCAGGAGCAATCATAGCAATTGGAATTTTCTTCTATGTTAAAAATGATGGCTTTAATATGGGTGTTGATTTTAAAGGAGGAAGAAGCTATGTAGTTCGTTACGATAAAGAATATGCATTGCAAGATGTAAGAAATGCACTTTCAGTATCTTTTGGCGAAGCTCCAGAAATTAAAACGTTTGGCTCCAGCAATCAGCAAAAGATTACAACTACTTATTTAATTGAAGATAATTCGGAAGATGCTGAATCTAAAGTGGAAGCAAAATTAAATGAAGGACTTCAGAAACTTGGTGGTAAATACCAAATCATGAGTTCACAGAAGGTAGGAGAGACCGTATCGAGAGATATCAAAACCAAAGCAATTTGGTCTGTGTTGTTTTCTTGTTTGGTGATGTTTTTCTACATCTTTATCCGATTCAGAAAATGGCAATATGGCTTGGGTGCTGTAACTGCATTGTTCCATGATGTATTAGTGGTACTTTCTTGTTACACTATTTTTGATGGAGTATTACCATTCTCACTCGAAATTGATCAACACTTTATTGCAGCTATCTTAACAGTAATGGGTTATTCCATGACTGATACAGTAGTGGTATTCGATAGAATTCGTGAGTATCTATCAAATAAAAAACAAGATGAGCTTAAACCAGAAGAGCGTAATACAATAATTAACTATGCATTGAACAGTACATTAAGTCGTACCATCAATACATCAGCTATAACATTCTTTGTATTGTTAGGTATCTTCATCTTTGGTGGTGAGGTTATCAGAGGATTTGCTTTTGCCTTGTTGATTGGTATTGTTATCGGTACTTATTCATCCTTGTGTATTGCTACTCCTGTAGTTGTTGACTTTGACAAAAACAACAAAGGGTTAAAATCATAATCAATTAAAAATTCAATTGAATCCCCGCCATAAATTATGTGCGGGGATTTTTTTTGTCTTTCGCAAACTTTAATAATACCTTTGCCTAAAATACTTCAATCATGTTATTGTTTCTGAATCTTGGTGGTAGCGAAATATTCTTAGTAGTATTTGTTATTCTTATTTTCTTTGGCTCAAAAGGCATTCCTGATATAGCCAAAACAATGGGCAAAGCGATGCGCGAATTTAAAGATGCTACCAATGGCATCCAACGCGAAATGATGGATGGCACTCGCCAAATAAACGAAGAGGTTCAAAAGACTACGGATAACATCAAAAAGGATAGTGGAATTGATAAGGAATTGATGTAATTTTTTCTAATTCTGAATTCATTATTTCAGTAGATTATAATTTATCGCGAGCAATTACCGATGCAATTTTTTTCTTTCTACTTAAAATTACGACAATTGGTTTTAACATTTCTAATACGAAGTTAAAACGGAGTTGTTGTAAAGGTATTTATTTTTCTCTTAAAAGAGAAACTACAAAATCCTTTTAATTACTCTAAGTTGGTGAGAGTATTTTTTTTGTTCTGTATTGAAAATGCCATGGTGGTCGAGCTTATCAATGCGAACCTTTCCGCTGGCATGTATAATTTGGTTATTGTCTAAAACAATTCCCACATGCGTTATTTTTCCTTCGGCATTATCAAAAAATGCTAAATCTCCAGCTTCGGCTTCTTCCACAAAACTAAGTGCTGTGCCTTGTTCTGCTTGTTGGTAAGCATCGCGCAAAAGACTAATGCCGCTTACGCTTAGTTTGTAAACCATTTGTGTAAAGCCAGAACAATCAATACCAAAAGGAGTTTTGCCACCCCACAAATAAGGGGCATTTAAATATAAAAAAGCATTTTCAATAATTTTTTTCTTGCTTGGATTTGATACAGGCGAAGCCGTATGTCCTTCGTATTCCCAAAAATTCTTTTCAATTGAAAAAGAATTTTTATCGAAATTGGGTAATAAACTACCAATGATAATTGGTAAAATATTTTTTGTGTCTTTATTTTTTATTGCTGAAACAATATCAAAAGATAGGGTAGAAGAGGACTTTAAAATTTTTTCGAATGTTGTTTTATTAATTAGCTGAAATTGTTTTTTATCAATCCAACATTCATAGTTATCGTAGGCAATTTTTATTTTAAGCCATTTTTCGTTTGCTTCAAGAATTTCAAATATATCACCAAACAAGAGTTGAGTAACCATCTCACTTCTGTCAGAGGGCTCTCTCCTGCAAGGGACAATACTTAAATTACAAATTCCAAACATAAATTAAGATTTGGGTATTGAGATGTGAGATGTGAGATTTTTTTCTCAATACTCATGTCTCATATCTATCATCTAAATATTTTCAATAACAACAGCACTTGCTCCACCGCCACCGTTGCAGATTCCTGCTGCTCCATATTTTGCTTTGTTTTGTTTTA
>CAYPEC010000105.1:0-4267 GCA_964409625.1 uncultured Bacteroidia bacterium
CATTATTTTTCAATGCTGCATCAATCCTTTGCTGACTTTCTTTTACAGCACTATCGGGCAAACCAACCAAAAAGAAATTTACACCGGGAGTTACATTTACTTCAACTGTAACAGTTGTAGCATTTATTCCATATACGGCACTACCAAGGGTTTTTACAAGCATAGATTTTTATAAATAATATTAAGCAAATGTATTCTTTTTTTGTTTTTATTTATTTTTGTGAATACTAAAAATATTGAATTTTAAATTCTGAAGTGTTTCAAGCGGAATTGCAAATTCCGCTTAAAGAAGCGTTTTTACAAGCATAAATTTTTTATATCAGTTTGGCTTTCTTTTTCGGAATTTTAAAACCAATAGCTTTTCTTGGTTTTGAATTTTCTTTCTTTTCAAGCAACTCATCTAAATATTGAAAAACTAATTCAATATTTTTCCCATGATTATCTACTTTCTTTTTTATATGCTCTATCTCTAAACGCAATTCAGTGTTACTTAAAAGCATTTTTCTTAAAGTCACAAAAGCTCTCATAATAGCGATGTTTACATCAATAGCTTTATCACTATTTAAAACACTTGAGAGCATGGAAACTCCTTGTTCAGTAAATGCAAAAGGTAAATATCTTGTGCCGCCTCTTTTATTTGAGGTGCTATAATTGCACCTCAAACTTTCCCATTCTTTTTTAGACAATTCAAACATAAAATCAGGAGGAAATCTTTTAATATTAGCCCTTACAGATCTTTTTAAATATTTTGTTTCTGTTTGATAAAGTTCAGCAAGATCAAAGTCAAGCATCACTTTTTGTCCCCTTGTTTCAAATATTTTATTTTGTATAAGTTGTAACTCCATGATTTTTTTCAATAAACTTCATCAGAAATAACCAATGCCATATTTTTTTGCGCCATTTTATTACCTATTTCTTTGAGGTCGCAATTTACGACCTTATATTTCCTAACTTGAAATCACAAATTGTGACATCAAGTTTCTTAAATCTTATTCTCGATATAATGTATTAACGAATGAATTACTTTGATATGAATTTCCTGTGCTCTATCAGCATATTGAGAATGCGGAGAACGAATTTCAACATCACACAAGCCAGTCATTTTACCACCATCTTTTCCTGTCAACGCAACTACTTTCATTCCTTTTGCTTTTGCAGCTTGAATAGCTTTTAAAACATTTTCCGAATTTCCGCTTGTACTGATTGCTAACAAAACATCGCCTTTATTACCTACTGCTTCAACATATCTTGAAAATATTTCAGAAAAACCATAATCATTTCCAACACATGAAATATGGGAAGGATCAGAAATAGAAATGGCTGCTATTGGTTTTCTATTTTCTCTGAAACGACCTGTTAACTCTTCGGCAAAATGCATTGCATCACACATAGAACCACCATTTCCGCAAGAAATAATTTTATTGCCACTCTTAACCGCAGCAACCATTATTTCTCCAGCAGATTGAATTGATTCAAAATTTTTAGCATTGGAAATAAATTCTGCTAAAGTTTTTTGTGCTTCTATAAAGTTGTTTTTAATGCTCTCCATTTCTCTTTTTAAATTCGTTTATACCTGAGTCAAGCCATTGAATATATTTTTGAATATCGGGGTCGTAACTCGCTGATTTTTCAGTCAGCATTTGCTCATTATTGTCAATCAAAATATATTGTGGCTGTGTATTTGTCTTATACCTATCCGCTTGAAAGTAACTCCATTTATTACCAATTGTTTTAATTGAAAAATCTCTATCGCCAAGTTTTTTCACTGTTTGTTGGTCAGCAGATAATTCATTTTTATCATCTACATAAAGCGAAACCACCACCACTTGTTCTCTCAATCTTTTATCAACTTCAGCATCAGTCCAAACTTGCGATTCCATTTTTCTGCAGTTTACACAAGCCCATCCTGTAAAGTCTATCATTAAAGGTTTTCCAACCTTTTTCGCATAAGCTAATGCCTCATCGTAATCATGAAAACACGGTAAATTATTTGGACAATGTTCTTTTTTATAATTGGCTTCAGAGTTTCTGGAATCAGAAACTATAATTGAAGATTTTCCAAAACCTTCTGGAGCTTCGCTATAAAAATCAGGAGGAGGGAAACCACTAATTAATTTCAAAGGCGCTCCCCACATTCCAGGAATTAAATAAACTGTAAATGCAAATGAGGCAATAGCAAAAAATAAACGAGTAACAGAAAGGTGTTTGACATCATGATCATGAGAGAGTTTGAACCATCCCATTAAATAAATTCCCATTAAGCCAAAAATCACAATCCAGCAAGCAATGAAAACTTCGCGAGTAATAATACCTGCCTGAACTACCAAATCAGCATTTGAGGCAAACTTGAGTGCCAGTGCAAGTTCTAAAAATCCTAAAACAACTTTTACTGAATTTAGCCAACCACCTGATTTTGGAAGAGAATTTAACCAACCGGGGAAAGCTGCAAACAATCCAAATGGTAGTGCCAATGCCAATGAAAAGCCAAACATTCCAAGTAATGGACCTTTTACTCCTCCATTTACAGCGGCTTCAACAAGCAAAGTTCCAATAATAGGACCTGTACATGAAAATGAAACAAGCGATAATGTAAATGCCATAAATAATATTCCAACTATTCCTCCTTTATCGCTTTTAGAATCTACTTTATTTACAAATGATGATGGAAGAACGATTTCAAAAGCACCTAAAAATGAAATAGCAAATACAACTAACAAAACAAAAAATGCAAGGTTAAACCACACATTGGTTGATAAGGCATTCAGGGCGTCTGAACCAAAAATCGTAGTAACACCAAATCCAAGCAAAACATAAATTACAACAATAGATGCTGCATAAATGAATGCATTTGTAACACCTACCGCTTTTGTTTTACTTCTTTTGGTAAAAAAACTAACAGTCATTGGTATCATAGGAAACACACAAGGAGTGAGCAGAGCAAGTAATCCGCCTAAAAATCCTGCAATAAAAATTCCCCAACCGCTTTTATCTTCTGCTTCACTTTTTTGTTCAGAAATTTTAGACGTTTCGCTTATAATAGTCTGAGAAGAAATTGCTTTTTTATTTTTTATACTCTCGTAAATTGCTGTTGAATCGCAATCACACGGAGCAATTGTAACATTCTCCGATGTTGAAATTCCGCTTCCTAAAATCTTGAATTTAAAATCTACTGTTGTTGGAGATAGACATTGAGTTTCATTGCAAACCATAAACTCCAAACTACCCGTTATGTCAAAATCTTTGGCTGATTTTATCTTTACTTTCTGCTTAAATGTTCCCTCATGAGCAAAGAAATTTATTTCTTGGTTCCAAATTTCTTCAAATTTTTTAATGAGTTTGCTTTCTACAATATTTCCGGAAAGTTCATAGTCATCTGTCTTCTTAAAATTAAAAGAAGTTGGAACAGGACCGTCATCTCCGTACGACTTAGTGCCATATAAATGCCAATCCCCCTCAATTTTAGCTTTAAAAACAAGTTCTGCCTCATTATCATTAAGCTTATTAACAGAGTAGTCCCATTTAACAGGGTCAACTATTTGTGCCTGTGCGTAGGAAAACAAAAAAGTAAAAAATAATAATAATCTCGCTCTTATTAGCATACTTAAATTTTAAAATGTGATATAAATGTAGGGATTTTTTGTAAATCAAAATAGGGGAAACTAAAAGCGGCACTGCTTACGCAATACCGCCTTTAGCCAATCAATTTACCAAACAAACAACAACTATCTAATTTCGTATATTCTGTGGATCGGAATTACCATTCCATGTTTTAATATTACTCGTTTATCAGTCACCCCCCATATTGTAGTTTCAATAGCTTTCACACTTCCATCATCCTGAAAAATAATTTTCATCTTATGATGTTCCAAATTACCAAGAGTTAACGCTCTTTCCAAGTTTGCTCTCCTTTGCTTTATTTCATCCGCAGAGGCAAGCACGTCATCACTAGGGAATTTAAGATTAGCTACATTTTCCTTATCTAATAATTCAGGTGGGGTAGAGATTGCAACCATGGGGAAAGAATTTTTGGGTTCGGTACTATTCTACGGAACAAAAAAAACTTAGTTACAAAAACTTGTTATTATTTTTTAGATAGAAGAATGTTCAAAATATTGGTAAGTTCAATGCTATGTTGGCTGCCAATCAAGTATTTTAGCCCGTCTCTATCGGTTAATTCCACAGCGTCATTGCCGCTTGTGTAAAATTTTATTCTTCCTTTTGTATGAAGATTATAGACTGGACGATTCAAAAAATATTTGCTGTAATT
>CAYPEC010000106.1:0-1688 GCA_964409625.1 uncultured Bacteroidia bacterium
GCTTTTGCATTCGATAAACAATTAAACAAAGTTGATTTTCCCACATTTGGCAATCCAACAATTCCACACTGTAATCCCATACCCTAAATTAAAAATTATGAATTAAAATTATACTTTACACTATTTTCCCTAAAAATTAATCGGCAAATATATTATAAATTTCTTTTATCAAAACCTTCAAAAACCCAATAAAATTAGGTTTTTTCAACATTTTTCAAATGTTATTAACATTAAACCGAGCCTGCATAAAAACGGGTTACTTTTGGACTCATTTTTAAAAAATTAGCACAAAAAATATTTTATCCCTATGCCAACAATCCAAGAAACAGAAAAAATTTGCTCTCAAATTAGACGCGATATAGTTAGAATGGTTCATGCTGTAAACTCTGGTCATCCAGGTGGTTCCTTGGGTTGTACAGAATTCTTTGCGGCACTCTATTTTCATATCATGAAACATAATCCTAAAAACTTCACAATGGATGGAGTTGGAGAGGATTTGTTTTTCCTTTCGAATGGGCATATATCTCCAGTGTTTTATAGCACTTTGGCAAGAGCAGGATATTTTGAAGTAAAAGAATTGGCAACATTCAGAAAATTAAATACAAGATTACAAGGACATCCAACTACACATGATGGATTACCTGGAGTTAGAATTGCTTCTGGTTCATTGGGGCAAGGATTATCAGTTGCAATTGGGGCTGCACTTACAAAAAAGTTAAATAAAGATTCTAATTTAGTTTATACACTTCAAGGTGATGGAGAATTACAGGAAGGACAGATTTGGGAAGCTGCCATGTTTGCTGCTGGAAACAAAGTAGATAATATCATTACAACAATTGATTATAATGGAAGACAAATAGATGGAGATGTTGACAAGGTATTGCCATTGGGCGACTTAAAAGCCAAGTGGCATGCTTTTGGGTGGGATGTTCTTGAAATGAATGGAAATGATTTAGCTGAAGTGGTAGAAACATTAACAGTTGCAAAGCGCCATACAGGAAAAGGAAAACCAGTTGTAATACTTATGAAAACAGAAATGGGACATGGAGTAGATTACATGATGGGAAGTCATAAATGGCACGGTGTTGCACCAAACGATGAGCAATTAAAGAAGGCATTAGACCAATTACCAGAAACTGCTGCAGATTATTAAGATTGAAAAAGAAAAATCACATATTGTTTTTGAATTTTAAAAAGAAGATTCTATTAATATTTATTTCGCTACTTCTTTTATCATCTAATTTTTCATACGCACAAAGAAAAAATGCGACTCAACCCACTCGCATATTATTCATTTTTGATGCTTCAGCGAGTATGTATGGTCGTTGGCAAACAGGAATGAAAATTGACATTGCCAAACAAATGCTTACTGAATTTTTGGATAGTTTGCAGGTAATCGATAATCTTGAAATTGCTTTTCGCGCTTATGGACATCAATATTCTCTTCAACCGCAAAGAAATTGTCAGGATACAAAATTAGAAGTGCCTTTTGCAAGTTCAACTACTAATGCACTTTTAATAAAAAATAAACTAAAAACAATTACACCAAGAGGAACTACTCCCATTGCATACACACTTGAGCAATGCGGAAATGATTTTCCAGATAACAACGCTCGCAACATCGTTATTTTAATTACTGATGGAATTGAAGAATGCGATGGAGACCCTTGTGCTATTTCAAGAGCATT
>CAYPEC010000106.1:1788-4213 GCA_964409625.1 uncultured Bacteroidia bacterium
ATTCGATATAATTATGTTCATACGATGAACAACAAAGGAAATCCAGATACAATTATTCTTGACCCTTTATCGACTTACCGAATGGTAGTGCATACAATACCATCAGTAGAAAAAGCAGGTATCGAAATTGTTCCAGGCAAACACAATATAATTTCTGTTGATGCTCCTCAAGGATTTTTGAACTTGAAAGTGAACGGAAGTATAAACTACAAATCGCTTCAAGTTATTGTAAGAAAAAATGGAGAGATGCAAACATTGAATATTCAAGATTTTAACAGAACAGAAAAATATATTATGGGAAATTATGATTTAGAAATTTTATCTCTCCCAAGACTTTATTTCAACAACATCAATATTTTCCAATCAAAAACTACAACCATTGAAATTCCTCAGTCAGGAAGCGTTACAATTATGAAACCCTCTGAAGGACCAGGAAGTATTTATGTTGAAGAAAACAATCAACTCAAGTGGGTTTGTAATATCAAAGATTTTTTAACGCAAGAAACTATTCTTCTACAACCCGGAAATTACAGGGTTATGTATAGACCTAAAAATGCTAAATCAACAATTTACACAGTAGAAAGAAAATTTAAAATAGAATCTGGTTCAACAACAACAGCAAAATTATATTAAGCATGAAAAAAATTACTTATACCGAAAAAAAAGATACTCGTTCTGGCTTTGGTGCCGGACTTTCAGAACTTGGAAAGAAAAATCAAAATGTAGTTGCACTTTGTGCTGACCTTACTGGCTCATTAAAAATGGATGCTTTTCAAAAAGAATTTCCTGAAAGATTTGTTCAAGTAGGAATTGCAGAAGCAAATATGATAGGCATTGCAGCAGGAATGACAATTGGAGGAAAAATTCCTTTTACAGGAACATTTGCAAATTTTTCTACTGGCAGAGTTTATGACCAAATTCGTCAATCAGTTGCATATAGCGGAAAGAATGTGAAAATATGCGCATCTCACGCAGGGCTTACTCTTGGTGAAGATGGAGCAACGCATCAAATTTTAGAAGATATTGGGTTAATGAAAATGTTGCCTCACATGGTTGTTATCAATCCTTGTGATTACAACCAAACCAAAGCAGCAACAATTGCAATTGCTGAATACGAAGGTCCTGTTTATTTGAGATTTGGAAGACCAAGTGTTCCAAATTTTACAGATGCAGACCAAAAATTTGAAATCGGGAAAGCAGTTTTATTAAACGAAGGAACCGATGTTACGATTTTTGCAACAGGGCATTTAGTATGGAAAGCAATTGAAGCGGGAGAAATATTAGCAACTAAAGGAATCAATGCCGAAATAATAAATATTCATACCATTAAACCTTTGGATGCAAAAGCAGTCTTAACATCAGCGCGCAAAACAAAATGCGTAGTTACAGCAGAAGAACATCAAATGAATGGAGGACTTGGAGATAGCATTGCTCAATTACTTTCAAGAGAGTTGCCTACTCCGCTTGAAATGGTTGCAGTAAATGATTCTTTCGGAGAAAGTGGCACTCCGGATGAACTGATGAAAAAATATGGGCTTGATGCTGTAAATATTGTTGAAGCAGTTCAGAAAGTATTAAAAAGAAAAAGTTAATTGTTATTGGTTTCGTTATTAGGAACAAATACCATTAACGATAAAATATACCAATAACTTGTATGGAGTTTACCGACCAAGAACTTCTCAAAAAATTTAAAAACACAGATACTAAGCACTACGCTTTTAATCTACTCGTTCGCAAATACCAAAAAAAAATATACTGGCACATTCGCAGAATTGTTATTGACCATGATGATGCAAATGATGTAGTTCAAAACACCTTTATCAAATCATGGAATGGACTTGAGGGCTTCAAAGAAGAATCTCAACTATTTACTTGGCTTTATCGAATCGCAACAAATGAAAGCATTACATTCTTAAATAAAAAGAAGAAAAATCTTCGCGTTTCATTTGATGATGTTCAGCATACACTTTCCAGAACATTACAAGACGACAACTTTTTTAATGGAGATGAAATACAACTAAAGTTGCAAAAGGCAATATTAACCCTGCCTGAAAAACAAAGAATCGTTTTCAACATGAAATATTACGATGATTTAAAATATGAGGAAATATCAGATATATTGGGCACTTCAGTAGGGGCATTAAAAGCATCTTACCATCATGCAGTAAAAAAAATTGAAGAATTTTTAAAGAGAAATTAAACCTTTCATTGAACTTTTAGTCATACACTCAAACATGGATAAGAAAGACAACATACCAAGCGATTTTGATAATCTAAGTAAACACGCTCCATTACTTAGTAATATAAAAAAGGAAAATTCATTTTCTACACCAGTAGATTATTTTGATGAATTACCTAATATGATTTCTACAAAAATTTCGGAAGCAAAAAAAGAATCGTTCTTTCAAAAAATATTTTCATCTAT
>CAYPEC010000107.1:0-4213 GCA_964409625.1 uncultured Bacteroidia bacterium
GTTGCTGGAGAGCCAGGTGCGCCACAACAAATTGAAATTACTCATTCTAATGATGCTGCTGCTAATTGGACACCTGATAATATTGAAATCTATTTAGATGGGATTAAGATAAAAGAATTTAACCCTAATTTTATATTGCCCGATAATTTAATTGCGATGCCTTTAATTGTTGATGTCAATACGCCTGTAATAGGGAAATGTCAAAATTTTGATTTCTCCTCCTCCTTTCCTTATACTTATGAGATTAATTATATTCGTATTTGGCAGTTAAATGAAGATTGCTCTGTTGATAAGGCTTATTGTAATATTAATTCTTCAGGCTTCGAAAGTAAATTATATAAAAGTATTACCATTGGCGGGAATGGCTGTAATGTAGATTTATCAGATGGAAGTATTTCTGCGCTTGGAAATGATTATGCATTACTTGAGGAAGGGTTTACAGCTGATGGGACAAATTATGCATATATAGATGTTATAGAATGTATCCCTTATGAGAATAAAAGATTTTTAAAAACTGCTGCAAGTTTTATTGAAGCGGCTCCAGAATCGTTTAAAGAGGTTTATAAATATTAAAATGAAGAGTACTTATTGTTGTAATAAAATCAAAGAGATTCTAATTTTTTGTGGACTGACAATCTATTCGGATATTTTTGCTCAAAATAGTCTTAAAATACAGGATTTGAGAGATCCATTTGAAGGGATATACCATTGTGCTAATCCTACGTGTGTTGGACCTAGTGCAGACCCTTCCAACCTCTATTATGAGGTATCGAAGCATCCAACGGTAGTAGATTCTATGTTTATAGTTGATACTTTATTTAGTGAGGGCTTTCCAAGTACATACAAACATAGAATAAAATTTAATGCAGATAGTACTTGGCAATATGATTCGGGATATTATGGAGATTTTAAGAAAATAGATACTCTTAAAATCATTGCAGCTCCTTTTTACTGTGGGGTTGCAGTTACTTTTTTTGCTAAAAAAATAGCACCTTTGGGAGTGTTTGATTACCAAGGCAGAGAAGAGGAATATTATATTTTTCCTGTCCCAGCAAAAGAAGATTTACACGTTTATTTTCCTAAAATACCAGGGCAGTTGAAAGTTGAGTTATACGATGCAACAGGTAAGTTGCAGTTACAAAAAACATTCATCCAATCACTCCAACTTGATGTGGGCACTCTGCCAAGAGGTGTTTATTTTGTCAAAATAAAAGGAGATAAAATAAATGTAAATAAAAAGATTGTACTAACAGATTGAAAAATGAAAGGGAATAAAATACTCCTCCTTTTTCTGTTTTTTGTTTTTAGTAATGTAGCTTTAAGTCAGAATAAGATTGCTGATTTGCGTGATTCATTTACTGGCTATTATTATTGCTATAAAGCCAGTTGCAATGGAGATAATTATTATGAAGTTTCAAAACATTCTGATGTGGATAGTCTATTCATTGTTGATAGTTTATGGTCAGAAGGCGGACCTAATCCATTTAAACATAAGATATACTTTAACTCATCTGATAGCACTTGGATGTCTGATTCGTCTTATGATGGCAATTTTAACAAAGTGGATACGCTTACTATTTATACTGATCCTTTTTATTGTGGGGTATTTACAATTTTTTACGCTGAAAAAATAGGACCATTAGGAACCATAGACTGCCAAGGAAAGGAAAAGGAATATTATATTTTTCCTATCCCCACAAAAGAAGATTTGCATTTTTATTTTCCTAAAATACCAGAGCAATTAAGAGTAGAACTATATGATGCAACAGGCAAATTGCAATTACAAAAAACATTTACCCAATCACTTCAGTTGGATGTTGGTACTCTGCCAAGAGGTGTTTATTTTGTCAAAATAAAGGGTGATAAAATAAATGTAAGCAAGAAGATTGTACTAACGGATTAGAAAATGAAAAACTAAAAAGCCAAGTAATAATCTTTTGTTAGCTCTTTGTATTCGCTGGTATAGGAGTGGGGTTCATCACCGTGTTCAATCACAATTGTATTTTCAGAAAAAGATTTGCGTGTAAATTCAAATCGCATCATCCATCTTTTTTCTGTTGTGTGTTCTTTGGTGCGTACACGCATCAGTTTGTTTAAAAACAAAAACTGTTCTTCAGCAAGGTTCTTAAATATTTCAGCTTCTTTGGTTGGAAGAATCACACAAAATTTCCCTGCCGGTGCAAGCATTTTTATTACTCCATCAAGTAGCTCTTTATAAGGCAGGGTGTCGGCATGTCGGGCTTTGCTGCGCTCTTCATCGGTGGCTTTGTATGAATCAATAAAATAAGGAGGGTTGCTTACAATAAGGTCGTATTTTTTGTCGCTGTTTAGTTTGCAGTAATCCTGAAAGGAAGTATTCAAAACATTAATTCTGCTGCTCCATTTGCTTGCCAGCACATTTTCTTTTGCTTGTAAGCAGGAGTTTAAATCAATATCAATAGCATCAATAATGCCTTCCGATTTTTGCGCCAGCATAAGGGCAATAACTCCTGTTCCTGTTCCTATATCTAATATACGAAATGATTGTTCGGGTCTAATCCATGCTCCTAAAAGCACAGCATCCGTGCCTACTTTCATGGCACATTTATCTTGATGTATTACAAATTGCTTGAATGCAAATTTTTGATTTGGCATAAAGCATCAATGGTAAATTGATAAATGAATGAAGAGTAAAAGTAAGTGAAAACTATGAAATAAAAAAATTATTCTTCTTCGTTCGAAGAAGGGGAGGTGTATACATCTATCAAACCTTCAGGAGTTTTGAAGATTATAGTTTTCGAAACTATGTCAATCTTTTCAATAAAGTTTTGAATTGCGGGAATCATAATTTCGTTTGTGTCGTTTGTAACTATAAATATTTGCTGCCCTGGTATTTCAGTTACATCTGTAATAATGCCTATATCTCCATAAGCTACATCAATAGCTTTAAAGCCGATAGCATCTTCATGATAAAAATCTCTGTTTTGTGTTTTTGCAAGCATTTCATCTGGCAAAAAAACAGGTAGATTCATAAACTCCATTGCTTGTGGAATGCTATTTACATCTTCTAATTTAACAGCAGCAAAGTTTTTATTGATGTTTATTTTTTCTATAAAAAATGGAATTAAACTCTTATTTATTTCTATGAAAAAGTGCTTGATTGTAGCATAATGCATAGGATTGTCAGTATCAAGATAAATGGAAATACTTCCATCAACTCCGTGAGTTTTTTTTATTGTACCGAGTTTGAAATGCTTTTCGTGATGTGCGCTCATGTTACTTTGGTGCTACTAGTAAAATAAAAAAAGCAACCTCATTGCTGAGATTGCTTTTTAAATGAATACTTAATTCATTATGATGCTTGTTCTTCAGCAGCAGGTTGGTCAGCAGATGCTTCAGGAGCAGCAGTTTCTGCAGGTATTGCAGCAGCAGCTTTTTTAGCTTCTTTTGCCTGACGTGAAGCAGCTTCAGTAGCCATACGTTTTTTGTATGAATCTTCTTTGCTTGAAGTAACGTTAGTTTTCTTAGAAGAAATTTTGTTTTCTTTTTCTGATAACCACTTTGCATACTTTGCTTCAGCTTGTTCCAATGTAAGTGCTTTTTTCGCAACACCTTTTAACAGGTGGCTTTTAAACATTACTCCTTTGTACGAAAGAATCGCTTTAGCAGTATCACTTGGCTGTGCACCAGTCATAATCCACTGAAGGGTTTTTTCGTAATCAATGTCAATAGTAGCAGGGTTAGTTAGTGGGTTGTAAGTACCTAGTTTCTCAATAAACTTCCCATCTCGTGGGGCACGACCATCCGCAACTACAAGGTGAAAATAGGCTTGGCCTTTTTTACCGTGTCTTTGTAATCTAATTTTTGTAGGCATTTTTTGTTGTTAATTGTTAATAATCCCTAAAAAGGGACTGCGAAAGTAGAAAAATACTTTGAATTGGCAAAATAATTCTTACGATTTGGCTTTGAGACAGACTTGAGGTTTCTCGGGATGCTGAAATACTTTCAAATTTAACCATAATCTGAATTATATTTTCTTGCTTTTTTCTATCCATTCTAATATCTCGTTTTATTTATCTTTGGCTTCCTTTTAAAATTTCTTTATTCGTAAATTCGCAAAAGATTAGATATACGTAAATATGATTGTAGATATTTTTATTCCTTGTTTTGTTGACCAGTTTTATCCTCAAACAGCACTTAATATGGTTAAAGTGCTCGAAAAATTGGGATGTGC
>CAYPEC010000108.1:0-4118 GCA_964409625.1 uncultured Bacteroidia bacterium
TCTTCACATTATACTCTGAAAGAAATGTTTAAAGATGGTAATCATCAAATCTTACAAAGAACTCAACAAATAATTGAACAACAGAAAGGATTTGCGGAACTAGAGCCAAATGGTTCAGCTAATTCAAGGTATCTAGGTTCACAACAAAAAATATTTGCTCGTTATCGTTTTACATATGGTAATAATGTGAGTTGGGGAATTACTTCTGAAAAAGACGCAGGGGAAGAATTTTTCAAAGGGACACAAAAAAATGGATTTGACTTTTATTCTGCTCATTTTTTTATTCGAAATAAAAAATACCTCAAAGCTCTTGCTATTGGCGATTTTCAAGTAATGTTTGGTCAGGGTTTGGCAATATGGTCGGGAATTGCTTTTAATAAATCATCGGATGTGATGAATATTGTAAAAGCTGGGCAGGGGATAAGACCATACACTTCTGTAGATGAAAATAATTATATGCGCGGAGCAGCTATCACAGGTGGATTTAAAAAAATTGAAGCAACAGCTTTTGTCTCAAAAAATAAATTGGATGCAAATATTACAGATACACTTACTGATGGTGAAGTGCTTGCTGTTAGCTCTTTTCAGGAAAGTGGGCTGCATACAACTCCTTCTGAAATATATGATAAAGATGCAATTGAAAGAAGGGTATTAGGAGGAAATATTTCTTATAAATCAAGACAACTTTCGCTTGGAGTTACAGCGTTAAATACAGAGTTAAGTGCCCCTCTAAATAGAAGTTTGAGTTTGTATAATCAATATGAATTTTCTTCGAAGACATTAAGTAATTATTCGTTTAACTATAATTTTCTTTTAAGAAATTTTAATTTTTTTGGTGAGGCAGCTATGAGTAATAATGGAGGAATTGCCTATTTGAATGGACTTTTATTAAATATGGATAATCGTTTATCTTTTGCAATTATGCATCGCGATTTTCAAAAAGAGTATCAGAGCTTATTTGCAAATGCATTTTCGGAAAATACAAAACCAGCAAATGAAAAAGGACTATATATGGCAATGACTGCTAAGCTTTCACAAACGCTCACATTTAATACATACTTCGATAAATTTCAATTTCCTTGGCTTAAATTTTTGGTTGATGCTCCTTCTTACGGAAATGATTTTTTTGTCCAGCTAAACTATGTTCCATCTAAAAAGTTCGATATGTATGCTCGATATAGACAGAGAGATAAATTTACAAATACAAGCGAGGATTTGGAAGGCATTGATTTTATTGTTCCTGTTAAACAAAGTAATTATCGTTTTCATATTTCGTATGCAATATCAAATACAATTCGTTTAAAAAACAGAATTGAATATTTAGAGTTTGAACAAGAAAACCAAAAAGAAAATGGCTTTATGGTATATCAGGATGTGGTTTATAAACCAATGAAATTTCCTCTTTCAATTACATTGCGTTATGCTTTATTTGAAACGGATAGTTATACTTCTCGCGTTTATTCTTATGAGAATGATATGCCAAGTACTTATTCAATTCCTGCATATTATTACAAAGGAGCAAGATATTATATTTTAATAAACTATACTCTTTCTCATAACATAGAATTCTGGTTGCGCTATTCGCAAACAACTTACAGCAATAAGAATATAATAAGCGAAGGTTCTCTAAACGAGATTCAGGGCAACACAAAATCTGAAATAAAATTGCAGATGAGGGTGAGGTTTTAGGATTTAGAATATTTTGCAACTAAATAGAGCTACATCATCCACATAAGGCATCTCTCCTTTAAATTCATTGATTGAAGAGATAATTTTGTTGTTTAGTTCGTTCATTGTAAGGCCAGCGTTCCTTACTAAAACTTGTTTAAGATTTTCGGTTCCAAAATCGTCTTTGTTTTCGTTTTCAATTTCCACAACCCCATCTGTATAGCATAGAATAGTTGAGGGAGGATTTATATGTACAAGACCTTCTTTAACATTCATTAATTCATCAAACATTCCTAATCCCGTACAGCCAATTTGAAGATAACTTACATTTTTCCCATCAAATAAAATAGGAGGGTTGTGCCCTGCGTTTACATACCTTAACATTTTATTTACAATGTTGTACTTAGCAATAAAAAAAGTAATAAATTTTTCTCCTTTTGCACTTGCCATTACTTTTGTGTTCAGTTCATTTACAAGTTCGGTTAGCGATTTTGTGTGATTTAAAAGCACTCTTAAATTGGCTTGGAAATTAGACATCAATAGCGCAGCCGCAACTCCTTTACCTGATACATCAGCCATACAGAAAACAATTTCATTTTCGTTTAAACGGATGTAATCGTAGTAATCTCCGCCAACTCTTTGATGTGGCTGGTAAAGTGCGGCTATTTGTAAATTTTTATCGTCTGGAAATGAATTAGGAAAAAGCATAGACTGCATTTCAGATGCAAGTTCTAACTCTTTACTTAATGCAGCTTGTTTCAAATTTTCTTTTGCAAGTTTCTTGTTTTCGATTGCAACTGTAATAATATTTGTGATGGTTTGAACAAAAGGCAAATGTTTGATAGCAGGGCTTACTTCAAGTTTATCTTCCAAATCTCCAATGAGTAAGTAGGCGAGTGGTTCAGATTTGTGATAAACAGGAATAATAATTTCGAATGACCTACCAACATCCTTTGACGATAAATCAATAGTGGAAATTTCTTTGAATCCTTTTAATTCTTTTTCTACATCAATATTATCAATCTCTTTAGAAGTTCCGTAGCTAATTATTTTTTCCCATTTCCCACTATTGATATGGCTAAACAAAGCAAGTTTTCCAATATTTAATTCATTTTTAAGAATATTTTGAAAAAGAGTTAGAAGCTGTTCGGTAGAATAATTATTGTTAATGGCTTTGGTAACTTCAAGCAAAGAATTTAACTTGAGGTCTTTTACCTTAGGTCTGTTATTTTGTTTTATAGAGGTTGTTTTTGCCATTAGCAGGGTAAAGATAACCTAAAATAAAGTTGAATAAAAAAAATTAGCTGAACTGCTTTTTGAAAGCGATGAGGATACTTATTTATTTTTGATATTAGCAAAAATTTCCGGAATACGTTTAATCCAAACGAGCTCTTTCATTTTTTCTTTTGCTTCTTCTGCGGGGCTTCCAAAGTATGTTTTACCTGCTTCTAAATTTCCTCCAACACCTGATTGCGCTAAAACTACTGCACCTTTACCAATGCGAACATCGCTTCTTACGCCAACTTGCCCCCAAAGCGTAACATTATCTTCAATCACAACAACTCCTGCAACACCCACTCCTGAGGCAATCAAACACATTTTGCCAATTACAGTATCGTGTCCAATTTGAATTTGATTATCAAGTTTAGTCCCTTGACCAATTACGGTATCTCCCGAAACACCTCTATCAATAGTACACAAAGCACCTATTTCAACATCATCGTGAATAACAGTTCTTCCGCAAGAAATCATTTTGTCAAAATATTCAGGACGTTTTTTGTAATAAAATGCATCAGCTCCAATTACTGTATTTGCGTGAATAATTACATTGTTTCCTACTATACAGTTATTATAAATAGTTACGTTTGGATGAATAACACAATTGTCTCCAATGCTAACATTATTACCAACTACAGCACCATTCATAATGATTGTGCCTTTTCCAATTTTTGCACTTTCACTTATGTTTTTTGTAGAATATTCTTGTTTATGAAAGTGTAAAACAAGTTTGTTATAATCTCTAAATGGGTCTTCAGAAATAAGTAATGCTTTACCTTCGGGGCAATCAACTTTTTTATTGATGAGTATTGTTGTTGCCTTTGATTTTAGAGCTTTGTCGTAATATTTTTGGTGATCAACAAAAACAATGTCTCCTGCCTCCACCATGTGAATTTCATTTAATCCCGAAACTGGATGTTCGGCATTGCCAATAAATTCAGCACTAATTATGGATGCAATATCCTTTAATTTCTGTGGAGAAGATAGCTTCATTGAAATTTATTTTACGCGTTCAACGTAAGAATTGGTGCGAGTATCCACTCTAATTTTATCTCCTTGATTTACGAATAGAGGAACATTTATTTTTGCGCCAGTTTCTAAAACTGCAGGTTTCAGAGCATTTGTAGCTGTATCGCCTTTTACTCCAGGTTCTGAGTATGTAATTTCCAATT